>JAHDFT010000123.1:8572-12409 GCA_020628015.1 Bacteroidota bacterium | reverse complement strand
GCCTTGTCCCCACGATCCATGCCTTGTCCCCACGATCCACGCCTTGTCCCCACAATAAATGCCTTGTCCTATGATAATCACCGCCACTCCTTAAATTTTTCCACAAAAACGACAATAAAAATCATCAAAATAGTGGTCAATAAAGTAGCGGAAACAACGATTAACCAACGCACAGGACTAGACCTTTTAACTGCTGGCACCGCTTCTTCTATAATATATAAAGTCGAATAATCTTGATTGAGCGCAGAATTATGTTCTTTGGCAATAGTCGATATTTTGTCAAATTGCTCAATAGCTGCCTCTGCCATTTGGGACAATAAAGTAACCGTAATGGTATCATCTGGATTAGCCAAAACTGTTCTTTTCAAGCTATCCGACAATTGTTCTACTTTAGCTTTGTTTTCTGCGATTTCTTTTTCATACAATTCAGAAAGACCTACCTTTTTTTCTGTAATGATTCTTTTATTTAGGGTATCTAAGCTTTTAGTGATAAAATTTGCCATATTAGCGGCCAATTCTGGATCTTTATCTATGACTTCAACTTGCATCATTCCTTCTGCTGTCTTAAGAATTTTGTAATGATCGCTCAAGGCTTGGGCAACCCAATAGGCTTTTTGGGGATCTTCTTGATCAACTTCGTAGTGATTGTATAAATCGAATTTTTCTACCACACTATTATAAAGGGTTCTGGATTCCGCTAAGGTCAAAATACGATCTGTATCCCCTTTCCCACCAAAAAGATAGACTGGATTTTTCAATTCTTCCGAAAATAAAGCCCCTCGATCCATCATATGTGGATTACTCACCTGAAATAAAGTACTAGAAGTAAAATAAGCGGGTAAGAGCAAAGAAATAATGGCACTTCCAACAGCCGCAATTCCCACCACGACAATAATGGTTTTGAGCCATTTCAAAATAATCCGTAAAAGTTCTTCCATGTTTATTGTATACGTCGCTGCTAATTATCAAGCCATTTAAGGTCTCTTGACAGGCAGCATCTAATGCTAGAAATAGTTATTATTTGGTGCATTTACCACACCTTAAAACACCACAAAGTTAGTTAAAAAAAGCGAACTATTCTTTTAGGACTGATACTAAGACATTATAGTAAATGACGCTTGATTATTCAAGTTATTCCCCTGTCATTTTAGTATCTAGTGGATCAGGATTCTAAATCCTTGACCGTTTTTTATTAAACTTGACAGTTCGCTCCGATGGAGCTTTTTCCTTGTTTTTATTTTTTCTACAAACAGTCAGGCTCGCTCCTACGGAGCTATCATTATTAGCTCCGTAGGAGCCTTGCTGTTTGTAGAAAAATAAGTGACTGAAATATTTAAGCTCCATCGGAGTGAACTGTGTCAAGTTGGAAGTGAAAATATCAACAAAAAACTGTCAAAGACTTAACGCTTACATCACTAACTTTCTATTCACCATCTCTTAGATGTAAATAGATTTAGAAAGGTTGATTGTAAGTACATAAAAATACTAATAGATAAAGCTTTAGATTGTTATTTATTGTTTAATTTTGGGTGTTTATTGATTTTTAGAGTTGTGACGAAAGAAGCATTTTTCTTGCTCCTTTTTTAACATTAAGCACATTAGGGATTGTTCTCCTTAATGCACTTAATGTTCAATCCTTTTGGATAATAGGAAAGCGTGTTAAATTTACTAATTCTTTTTTGTCAAAACTCTAAGTGATGGATTAGAAATAAGGGATATGTCCGAATTTATTTCTAATCCATCACTTCATCATTGAAATGATTTCTTGATAAACCTGTATGGTTTGTTTCCCCATCGTTTCCTTAGAAAAATCGACTACTCGTTTTGTAGCCTCCATTATCAATTCCTTCCTCAGCATCGAATCATCTAATAAACGCTTCACTTGCTTGGCCAAACCTTCATGATCTTTAATGGAAGCCAATAAACCCGTTTTTTCGTGTACTACCATTTCAATGATCCCTCCTGCACGAGTTGCAACAACAGGTACTTTAGCAGCAAAAGCATCTAATATAGAAGTACCTAAACCTTCGGATGAGGAAGTCATTAAAAATATGTCCAATTCAGGTAAAATACTAGGGACATCATTCCGAAAGCCTGTTAATGTAATACAGGATTGAAGTTGTAAGTTATTAATTAAAGCTAGTATTTTTTCCTTTTCCTTTCCTGCACCAATGATTATAAAACGTGCTTTTACTTGTTCTTGAATTAGTTGATGTGCTGTTCTAACAAAAGTGTAGATGTCTTTATGAGGTGCAAGGGCAGCTACTAAACCAATCAATGGTATTTCTGATGATATTTTGTATTGTGTTCGTAGTCGATTGCTTTGATTTGATGTTTGAAATTTAGCTATATCAATTCCACTATATATCGTTTGTAAACGTGCTTTTTTTTGAACGCAAGGTTCCATTAGGTGTTTTATAGTATTAGAGACACAAATGATGCGAGCAACTTTGGGATGATTATATTTATAATGACTAAAAAAGCTCTGTTTAGGTGGGAAATCCACTCTTCGAGCAACGATAATAGGTATTTTATTACGCCATAGATCCGCAGCTAGAATGGCGATATTATGAGCATGGGCATCGTGAACGTGTAATAGCTGTATTTTTAACTCCTCACAATACTGTTTCAACCGTCGGGCAAATAAAGGGTCAAGTGAAAAACGTTTTTTAACTGGGAAATAAGTGTAGTTATTTTCCTGGCAATACTGCGCCATTTGCCCACCTGCTGTACATACAATCCACTGTTGGAAAGCATCTGAAGTAGCTAAACTTTCCATTAAATAGGCGATTTGTTGTTCACCACCTCGCCAACTTAATGCAGTAGAAAGATGTAAAATTTTGATAGGCATTTTCACCATTATTTATTAATATTTTGTAAAAAATCACTAATGACAGAACAAAGCAATCAGCCTCAATCAGTAAAAAAACGAGATCCCAATCCAACTCCTAGAAAAACACCAGGGGTGGGACTTAAAGACTGGATGCGTTACTCCGTAACTTTTAAGTTATTTTCTATTGGTTTTTTGATTTTGATTTTAATGGTTCCAGCCTCGATGATTAGAGGTTTGATCCAAGAACGAGAACATAGACGTGATAAAGCTGTTCGAGACATTAGTGATAAGTGGGGAAATGAACAAACGATTGGTGGTCCCGTTTTAACCATTCCTTATAAAAAGTATTATAATAATGAAGAGGGGGCTACACATACCATTCATTTTGCCCACTTTTTACCTGAACAATTAGATGTAAAGGTAGAACTTTTTCCTGAAGTGCGCTATAGAGGTATTTATAAAGCGGTCATGTACAATACCAAATTACAAGTTGATGGACACTTTAGTATTCCTAATTATGAAGCATTGTCGATTTTGAAGGAAAATGTATTGTGGGAAAGGGCTTTTTTATCTGTTGGTATACCAGATATGCGAGGCATTAATGAAACAATCAAATTGACTTGGGACACGACGGATTTGATGTTTAATCCAGGAATTGCTTCTAAGGATGTATTTAAGGCTGGGGTTAGTACTAAAGTTCCCATAGATACTGCTGCTTTTAAAGAGAAATATGCTTTCAAATTTGATTTAGACTTGAATGGAAGTGAGACATTGAGCTTTTTGCCTGTTGGCAAAGAATCAAATATCAATTTAAGTTCAGCTTGGAAAGATCCCAGTTTTTATGGAGCTTTTTTACCAGATCAACGCTCAATTAGTGACGATGGATTTTCTGCAAATTGGCGAGTATTGAATTTAAATCGAAATTATCCACAACAATGGAAAAAGAACAAGTTTACGATTGGACATTCGGCTTTTGGGGTAAAATTATTGCAAACGGTTGATGA
>JAHDFT010000123.1:0-8472 GCA_020628015.1 Bacteroidota bacterium | reverse complement strand
CCTAGTATTAGGAAAATAATTAGTGCCACTAGAATGAGTAAAGCAATGGCAAAGTCGAGGGTATTCTTAAAAACAGCGAGCAAAACTATTGTTACAAGAAAAAGTGTAGGCACCTCATTAAGGATGCGAAGACGGTAGGAGCTAAAAGGCGTTTCTCCTGCAAGTAAGCGTTTCATGAGGTGTCCACAATAATAGTGGTAGCCTACTAAAAGAAAAACGAGTAATAATTTGATTTGTAACCAAGTGGTGAAAATGGCTGGGTTGAGGAAAATCATCCCAAAGCCGCAGAAGAAGGTGACATACATGGCAGGGGTGGTAATGATTCGATACAGTCTTTGTGCCATGACTCCCAACTGATCTTGAAGTATTTTTTTCTCTTGAGCTGGTTTTTCAGCAGCTTCGACATAGTAAATGAATAGGCGGAGGAGGTAGAATAAACCAACAAACCAGCTAACAAAACCGACAATGTGAAATGCCTTGAGGTAAAGATATATAGTGATGTTCATGTGGGAGCTATTTGATCTATTGTAGTCCATTCATTAAAGACTATTCATAGAATATTTTGCATATCCCCAAAAATAAGATTCATTTTTGATATAAAGGAATTAAATTACTGACAGGTCTACCAATAATCCCATAAATTAATTTTTTCTAAATAAGGCTCCAAATAATTGCAGGAGCGGAATGTACCAATTTTTTGAATCTTATTAATGCCATATTTATACCACACTTCTGTATAGAAATCCATACAACCATATAAATGTACGCAGTATTGTCCTTCTACACGAGACATAATGTAATTACAATGATCCCACAAATAGGCAATTTGTTTGCCTTTGGATAATAAATTAAACTCTCTGATCGTCAACATAATATAAAAATTGAGAAGGTATCTGATTGTGAATTTGAACTTTTTTCATGCTATAACTAAATCAATTTGAGATTGGGAATAGTTCCATATTATTTTTGGTGCTGGTATTGAAACTATGTTGCAAAATGAATACACTATCTTTTCATCCACTACAAAATAATACAGTCTACTTAAAATTAGCATTTTTTTAACAAAAAAAGGCTTGTTGTAACATTATTCATTTCAATATTTCTTAGGACATTGTAAATTTATTTTATATCCATGTTCAAAAATATCATAAAAAAGGAAAACATGATTATTTATTTTTTGACTGTTCCTTCTTGAATAAGTTATTCAATATAATTTCAAGTTGATTATTTTTCTTATTTCCATTATAGTGAGATATACGGGACAATGCTATAGCTTGTTTCAATTCAAAGTCCTTTTGTGCTGGACAATAGAACATTTTTTTATCCATAAAATACCTTGCCAAATATTCTTGCTCTGTTTGTCCAGGTGTAGGAACAAGAATGGCGGTCTTTCCCAATTTGACCAAATCCATTATGGTACTATACCCTGTTCGAGCAATGATGATTTTGGCATGAAGCATCGCTGCATTAAGTGCATGAGCAGTAAGATGGTCAATAATACTTAGATGTGGATTTAAGTGTTTATGTTGCGTTGTTTCGGTAATTCCTCTAATGACGCAAATTTTTTCTTGGATGCCTTTTACTTGTCCTAATATTTTTTCTTCAAATAAACTTCTTTGTGGTTCAGGCCCTGACAATACAATGAGTATATCTGCTTTTGGAAAATCTATATTTATTGGATCTATATTTTTGGTAAACCGACTTAATGGCCCAATGAAATGGTACCTTTCTTTATTCAAAGTATATTTATGCGCCAACTCACCTGTCAAATTGATTTCAGCATCATCATAATCAGGAATCCAACAAGCATCGAATTGATTAATGAAACGTTGATTAAACCATTTTACCAAAGGTTCTAAATACTGCAAATGATCAGGCATTTTGATAAATAACTGATGGGTGATGAATATGGTATATGCTTTTTTACTCCAACAACCATAACGATTGTCTGAGATCACTATATCAATATCATAAAAATCGACAATGCGCTGTAAGTGGAGGTATTCTTTTCGGATTTGACGCAGAATTTTGGGAATTTGTATCACCATTGTTTGTACAAATTCCTCTCCCGAAGATCCATAGTTAATTTGATAGGCAGGAAGTTCAATGGTTTTTAATTGAGGATATTCCTGTTGGAGTAATTGTAGGGAACGACCGTCACTAGCAATGATCACCTCACAATCTTTGGTCAATAGTTGATTGATAATCGGCATACATCGAGTGGCATGACCTAGCCCCCAATTAAGTGGTGCCACTAAAATTTTTTTCATTATAGCTCTTTTCTATTGTAGCATTAGATGGCTGCAAAATAAAGTTTTTGATGAAAAAAACGTTGATTTCATTTAAGGAATCCAATTTAAAAAGGATTTTACCAGCAAAATAGTTATTATTGTATATCTGTAAGTGAGCATAAGACCTTAATAAAACGCATTTTTTTTCTTATAATTAACAATTCCTTGTTCATTTATGCGTTAATAAAACAAAATGTGCAAGTATGTAGATAAACCTTATTACTTTCCTCCAATCTATTCTACCATACATATATCAACTAGTCTTTAGAGAGGAGCTTGGACTAAATTAATAAACAAACAATACATCACATTGTATATAAATCGCAAAAAAATGAAAAAGGTAAAAATCGCATTTGTTGTTTTATTGGCTATGGGACTATTAAGTAGTTGTGCCAGTATGAAAAAAAATAAATGTAGTTGTCCAAAATTTACAGAAGAACCAATACCAATCGAACAGCCTGTAGTTAAAGATATAGATGCTTAAATCATGTAAATATAGATAGCATCAACACCCTTATCACAAAGTAGCCAATCACTACACTTAATTTTTGTTTTTACTATTTACTACCATCCCATTAAAACCTAAAATAAATAAACTCATTAGAGCCAAACTTCCCAAAAGATAAAGTAGCACCTACAATAAAGAGGTAAAAGCCCCATCTCACAAACTTGTTTTTAGCAAATAAAGGATTATTCCATCCTAGATATTCCTCAGCAAGGTGAACAGCTAGTAGGAAGGGGATGAAAATCCCTAATACGGCTAATGTCCATTCTTGATTGGGTATAAGACTAAGACTAAATTGATCACCATCAATATAAAAAGTATTTTTGATAATGATTAATGCCTGTTTTAGGTTATTGGCTCGGAAAAATATCCAAGCAAAGCAGGCGAGAAGGAAGGTAATGAGTACTTGCCATGCTTTGTGTAAATTGGGATGAGCTGCCAAGCCTGTTTTTTCACTAATACTAGTTCGTATCGGCTGGGAAATAATCCCTACAATTAAATAAATGCCGTGCAAAGCTCCCCAAATCACAAAAGTCCAAGCGGCACCATGCCACAAGCCGCTTACAAGAAAGGTGATAAAAAGATTGTAATACCATCTCCATTTCACCACCCTATTTCCTCCTAAAGGAATATAGACATAATCTCTAAACCAAGTAGATAAGGAAATGTGCCAACGCTGCCAAAAATCACGTATAGACGTTGCTAGGTAAGGACGACGAAAATTCTGCATCAAATCATGTCCCATCACCTTCGCTGCACCAATCGCTATAATTGAATAGCCTGCAAAATCACAAAATATCTGGAAAGCAAAACAATAAGTGCCTAATATCGTGGCCAAGCCCTGATACTGATTGGGATGGTTATACACTTCATTAACAATCATCGCTGCATTATCTGCAATCACCAATTTCATAAAAAATCCCCAAGCCATCATTTTTAGGCCTGCCACCACTCGGTCATAATCAAAATCAAAATTTTGTCGGAATTGAGGTAATAAACGCCCTGGCCGCTCAATAGGCCCTGCCACCAATTGAGGAAAATAGGATACATACAAGGCAAAAAGACCCAAATGTTTTTCTGCTTTGACCTTGCCATTATACACATCAATACTATAGCTCAAGGTCTGGAAAGTATAGAAGGAAATCCCTACAGGTAGGAGGGCTTTGAAGTGAGGGACATCATAGAAAATATTAAAATTATCAAAAAACTGCTGGACATTATCGGCAAAGAAATTAAAGTATTTGAAGGAGAACAAAATACCTAGATTGACAAATAGACTGATATATAGAAATTTTTTCCGATCAGCTTTCTCTGTTTTTTCCTCCATTTTCAAAGCTACATAATAATCTACTATTGTGGAGATCATAATCAAGAGAATATACTCCACCTTCCAGCACATATAAAAATAGTAACTGGCAATAAGCAATAGTATCCATCGAAATCTATAAGGCATTAAGAAATAGATACAGATGACTATTGGAAAAAATAGTAAAAAATCAATAGAGTTAAATAACATGCTTCCAGAGCTTAAAGGAATTTGGGGCAAATATAAGCTTTTTATTTAGAGTTGGATTCTTGGGGGGTATTTGTTTTGGGTTGAAGGGTGGATTTTTGTTGCTTCATAATTTCAAATATATCCCAATAAAACTAGTAAATTTCTTATCTTTAGAGATAATTTTAGATAAAAAATCATATGGCAAAAATTGAACGATATAATAAACAAGACTTAGTAAAATATTGTAAATCAATAGGGATTGAAACACATAAAAAATCAAAAAGTACCCTGCTAAAAGAAGTAAAAAAGTATCATAAAAATGAAATCAAAGTTGCTATTGAGAAAGGTAATGCGAATCAGCTACTTTTCTTCGAGAAAAGAACACCTCAAAATGGATAAAAATAAAATATATCAAGGAAATTGTATTGAACTATTGGAAAAAATACAATCCGAAACTGTTGATTTAATCTATTTCGATCCACCTTTTTTTACGCAAAAAAAACACAGCTTAAGAACAAGAAATAATGCTAGGAAATATGAGTTTGATGACAGTTGGAACTCACTAGAAGATTATTTAAATCTTATTGAATCCTGTTTAGTTGCTTGTAAAAGAGTGTTAAAATCAACTGGGAGTGTTTTTTTACATTGTGATAAAGCAGCCTCACATCACATTAGAGTACTTTTGGACAGGGTATTTGGGATGAATAACTTTAGGAGTGAAATCATTTGGAGCTATAGAAGATGGTCTAATTCAAAAAAGGGATTATTAAATGCACATCAAAATATTTATTTCTATTCTAAATCTACAAAGTTTAAGTTCAACCAAATTTATAAAGACTATTCCCCTTCAACTAATATAGACCAAATTCTCCAAGAAAGGGAAAGGACGAAAAATGGTAAATCTGTGTATAAAAAAAATGAAAATGGTGAGGTTGTATTAGGAAAGGCGAAAAAAGGAGTTCCGCTTTCTGATGTCTGGGAAATTCCTTATTTAAATCCTAAAGCAAAGGAACGAGTAGGATATCCCACACAAAAACCAGTATTATTATTAAAACAAATAGTCAAAATTGCTTCTGATGAAGGAGATTTAGTTCTTGACCCTTTTTGTGGAAGTGGCACCACCTGTGTAGCAGCAAAATCAATGGGTAGAAATTATATTGGTTTTGATAAGTCTGAGGATGCAGTTGAGTTAGCAAAGAAGCGGCTAGATGAGATGATTATAACAGAATCCAACTTATTAAAGAAAGGAAAAGCAAGTTATGTTGAAAAAACTGATTTCGAAATATCCTTATTAAAAAGCATTGATGCTATTCCAGTACAAAGAAATAATGGCATAGATGGGTTTCTTAAAAGTCATTTTGATGGCAAACCTGTACCTGTCAAAATTCAATCTACTACAGAAACCATAGATGATGCTAAGGAAAAATTAGATAAAGCAAGTAAAAACAAAAATTATAAGCTAAAAATTATCATCCAAACAAGGGAAACAAATAGCTCTAGGTTATTTGGATATGATACTGATATTGAAATTATTAAAGCCAATAAACTGGAAATAGAAGAATTGAAAAAGAAAATTGCTATACAGAAAGGTTGGAAGCCATAGAAGAATTCTACTTCAACACATCATCGCCTACACCCATGCAGTTGGAAAAATAAAGAGAAAAACAATTGGCAATATCAATTAGCTTTTAACCATATCCTAATCCCTCTTCAAATACCGATGCCCCACAAATCCCACCAAAAAAATAAAACTCTCTCCAACTAAAAACCACAAACGAGAGGAAACAGAGATAGTAGTAGCATCCGAAAGGGCAGAACCTGCTAGGGTTAAACAACCCACAATGACACTTTCTCGAATGCCAATCCCTCCAGGGGCAATAATTGCCATAATGCCCAATGTCACCGCCAAAGGAAAAGACAAACCTGCCGCTATTGCAATAAACTCAGGCGATAAGGCTTTCGCTAGACAATAGAAGGCGGCTGCCCAGCACAACCAATAAGCAAAAAATACAGGAAGAACTTTAATCACCGCTCTAGGATCAATCTTAGGCAGTTGGATATTCTTTTTTAATAAACGACTAAGGATTTTTTCTAGTAATTGATAGGCTTGAGGCACAAAAATAAAAATGGATAAGACCATAAAAAGGCTTAGTATGAGCCATCGCCAACGGTCAAAACCTTCTAGGAAAAATAATCCACTAGTGCCTACACAGAGTCCAGACCAGAGGGCGATTAATTGGGTATTGAGGGAGAGCATTGATAGTTGACTAACAGGATATTGGTAATGTTCGGCAACATAGGCGGCTCGGCCGACGATGACCATAATTTTGCCTGGAATAAATTTGGTAAATACAGATAAACCCGTTCCCACTAATGAAGGTAAATAATCCGCTTTATAGGTAGATTGTGCCAATACAGCGTGCCAGCTCCATACCTGTCCTAGAAAACCCAGAAATAATAAAGTGAAGGAAAGACATAAATAAGGATAGGAGTGGATGTGTGGAATGTGGAGGTAATCTGCTTTATAGAGGGCAAAGATGAGGAATCCAAGGGAGAGGTAAACGAGGTATTTGTGCCAGCCTTTTTTCATGTATGCGATTTATAATGAACAATCCTATTGTGTGATTTGGTATTGATCCTAATTCCAACTATAGCCATACTTCCGCATTAAATCCCCACAATAACCCTCCAATTGTTGCTTCTGTTCAGGAGACCATTTTCGCCACTTCGTCAATAAACCCTCCTTACTTTGATTTTGCTTGCGGTCAAAATATTGAAGTTGCTCTGAATGATAGGGTAATTCGAGGTATTCTAAGCAGGCTTGAAGGGTTTCGGCTCGTTTTTCAGCATGAATAATGTCTTCAAATTTGAGTAGATGATAATTTGTATTATCCCTTTTATAAATCTCCTCAATCTTTTCATTTTTATAAGTCCAATACCAGCAATATCGTTGAAAATCATCCATTTGTCGCCATTCTTGACGGCTAAATGCATTCACCTGATCACCTGGCACATTCCAATAAGGTAAATTTTGCTTCACCTTATTCGCTTTCGTTGGTCTTTTTACCCAATTATAATAAGAAGTCACAAAATCTCTAGGATCTCTAATGATATGAATGATTTTGACTTTGGGAAAAACGGTCTTGGCATAATCAGCAGCGATATAATTGAAGCCATTGGATTCGACATACCATTTGGTATCATACTGATTAATGGCTTTGATCCATCTTTTTTGTAGCAACCAATGAAACATACTAGTTGGCATTTTTCCACTTACATACATATTCGACCAAATATTGACCCATCTCAATAGGTCATATTGGTGGAAGCTGGTCATATCCTCAAAATATTCTTGGAAAAAGCCACCGAAGGTTTTGGTACCTGTTCTATGACTCCCCAATAAAAAGATTTTAGTCATTGTCTGCTTTAGCTTGTAGATAGAAGTGTATAGGAGAAAAAACAAATATGCTAGTATCTGCTTCTAGCTATTATCCTGCTTTTTTAATAATGTATACATAATTGAGAAAACCTAGAAAAGCTTGTCGTTTTTCGATGGTCAAACCTGCCAAACGCATCATGGTTTTAATTTTTTCATAAGAATAACCCGATTTATGCGCCCAAGGCTCCCTAAATTTGTGCCATACCTTCATAATCAGTACATTGGGCATGGTAATCACCAATTGACCATCATCTTTCAAAATTCGTTTTACCTCTTTCAAGACTTGAACAGGTTGCTCGAAATAATTAAGCGAACCGACAATCGTCACCGTATCTGCATAGCCATCATCAAAAGGAAGGTGATTAAAGTTTTCTAGTAAAACATCTGTATCTCCATAATCACTAATGTCCACACCAATACCTTTCCCACTATAACTTTTAAGCAATAAACCATCACCTGCACCAAGGTCAATCAACAAGCCTTTGATGTGCTTTAAGGCTGCCATATTGCGTTGTTTGGCCAGAAATTGTCCGATGCGATCTTCTTTTTCGTAGTAGCTTTCGGCATCTTTGCGGAGGTTTTCTTCCTGTGTTTTGACCATTTTTGTTGTGTTGTTTTAAGGTTTATATAGAAATATTACCTAATTAAAAACTACTCTATACATTGTAAATATTTCACACATATTAATTTCTTTACTCTTAACTCGACCTTATGGATTTTAGGTAAAATGTTTCAAAAATCC
>JAHDFT010000122.1:3865-12411 GCA_020628015.1 Bacteroidota bacterium | reverse complement strand
TCCTTTTCTAACCAAACCCAATCTTCTTCTTCCCAACCCCATCAAAATCCTTTTTCCGCACATTAAAAATCTCCGCAAGGGTCATTGCCTTATTTTGTGGTGGCAATTCTAGTTGATTGAGGATAGCATTGGTTTTTTGAGCATTCAAGGCTTTGAATTCATAGAAAGCAATCATCCGACCTTTGCGGAGGAGTGCTTTGTCGATATTTTTGAGATTGGTATTGAAGGTGCAGATGATTTTGATATTGAGGTAGTCGCTGAATAAACCATCGGTAAGCTGCAAAATCGTAGAGACAACGGACTGACCATTTCCACTCTCCCTAGACATAATCACCTTCTCCGCATCCTCGATAATCAAGACGGAGTTTTTATTGCTAATGAGGAAGGAAATAAAATCTGGCTTCAATAATTTGTGGACGAAATCATTCTGTACAAATATAAAGTTCGTGTCCTTGTACTTGTTTAATAAATGCTTGATATAGGAGGTTTTACCCGTTCCAGGATCACCATATAACAACATCAATCCTGATGTATTCGTGGTCAATGACTCTTCGATAATGGTGTTGATTTCCTGAAAATCATCATTGTAATAATCTGCGACATTGATTTCAAAATGGTCGATATTGACTTCTTCGGTATAGAAATCGTTGCCGCTGAGGGTTAAGACCTTAAAAACAGGGGTCTTGGGCTTGCCTAATTCCTTTTTGAGACGGAGGTATACCTTTTTAATCCATGTTTCTAGGGCAAGATCTTTATTATCATATAAAAAATTAAAGCTGAACTCCTTTTCTTGAAAAGTAACCTCTATACATAATTTTTTCTGCTTACTACTATAGAAAATATACTTCGGATAACATTCCTCCTCATTTTTATAACTATTGGTCTTCCATTGCCTAAAGATCTCCTCCAACTCATATTTCTCCATATCTAAAAAGGCTAAAATAGAGGGAATCTTTTCCTTCTTCATATCCATAGCAATATCTACTTCTAATTCGGAGGGGAAAGTATTGTAGGTATTGAGAAAATATCTTTCTTTGACAAAATCTCCGTAATTGTCTATAATATTTGTCATTATTAGTTTATTGTTTTGGTGATTGGGTGCCAATGTTGTATTGTTTTTGATGTTAATTTTAAGTATTTCGATTAAAATACCACCCTTACACTAGATTAATTCCATTATGCTAGGATTTGTTTGATAATAAAGGAAAATTCTTTACTTCTAATGCAGAAATAAACTTCGCCAATTCCCTAGCCCAAGTCTGATAAGTCAATTTAGAAGGATGAACGCCATCACTAAAGAAATCCCACTTAGTTAAGCCATGACCATTATCTAGTTTTTTGAGCCAGTCTGCCAAAGTAATCACCTCACTACTGAAATAAACCCGATCATATTGCTGCACTAAATGGCTCAATTCCTCACCGAGCATTTTCACCAAATTACCTAAAATTGCCTTTTAGGAATTATCAACAGTCACTTTCTCCACCTTCTTTATCAAAGGTATCCAAACTGCCAGGCAAACACCCAAAATAATTAACTTCTGATTGGTCGTTATATTTTGAGCAACCACACTATAAAGTAGTAAAATATTCGCCAAACCATGTAAAGCACCGCAAATCAAAATGGAGTGAGTGGCTCTAGCGACCTCACCAATACCTGCACTCGCAGCAATGAGCAAGGGCAGCATAATGAGTTTGGGGTCATTTCCTGATCTCAAAAAGAACCAATGCCAGAGATACCAAACCACACCAATAAATAGATAGACCAACCATTTATTAGACTTGCTTTTAAGTTCGTCATCTAAATAACCCCGCCATCCCATTTCTTCACAAAAGGCATAGCAGAGGGTGATGCATCCAATGATTACACCAAATAAATTCTCCTGTATACCAATTGTGTTTTTAACGCCTAAAATGGCTAATAAAATGATGGGTAAGACCATAATGATTAAAGCAATATTAGACATTTTTCCTAGTAGGGTCATTGTCTTATTGGGTAGATTTTTTCTATTGATTATACTGGTGATGACCAATCCTAGTGTTGGAATAATGGCCATTGTGTAAGTAAGTAATGGAGGGATTTCCCCAAAAAAATTGAAGATCAAATCTTTTTGGCTAAACCAGAGGAGGGACCATATTAAGGAAATGCTTAGGAATATGGCGATTCTTTTGTTTTGTTGATTCATTGTTGAGTGTAGGTTTGTATAAATAGCTAATAATCAACAAAATACAAAACATCGTCCTATTCCTTCATCTTTTCTCCAATTTTTTCATAAAAATCCATCATATAATGCCCACCTGTACTGATGTAATCAATTCGATTTTCTTTTCTAAAAAAAGAATTAAGCTTTGTTGTTACACTGTTTTACTAAATTCAATAAATCGCAATAATTGGCGGTGATGTCGCATAATATGTAAGATAGCATGTTCTAGTAAAGCTTCTGGATCTAAGGTAATTCCCCAGCCTGTTTTTATCACTATTTTGCTAATCTCCTCATCCGATAAAGCCCAACGTCCTTTATATAGTTCGGCTTGTTTGGTAAGTGATTGACGCAAGGCTGGCTCAAAATCCTTGTAACTGTCTAGCTTAATAACTTCTTTGGGAATGACATAATCCTTATCTTCTCCCCTTTTCATCAAGTCTACATAATAATTCGCTGCTCCCACTATATGCTGACAAATGGTTTGGATTGAGCGACAATCTTCGTCTTTCGTATCAGGGTCAACGATAATTGTCCAATGTGCTTCGGATTCTAAAGCATTGATGGTCTGAATTAGAAATTCGGCTTCTTCTTCGTAGAGATCCATTAAGGCTCCTAATGCGCCTTTTCGTTTGGTTTGGAATCTTTTTATTGTACTCATTATCAATAGATCAAATTAAAGTTGATGAATGACTTGAAAATAAGATAGATTTATAGAAATGGCAAATTTTTCCTATAATGCTTTTAATACCTCAACATTATTTCTTCTTAAAATTGGCAACTCGTCTTTTTTTAGAACAAAAACAAGAATACATTGGAAATCTACTTCTATCATTATCCAATTCATCTAAACTTAAACAATATTGATCAAAGGTATTTTTATCTTCCAATTCATTATATATAGCATTTAAAAATTCCAACATTTTTGAATTGAATCGCTCATCTTTTATCCTATAATGAACATCTTCAATATCTATCCATAAAATAACCTTCCTTTGTTTCATAAATGTATCTTCATACCTCACTTCTATTTCATACTCATCATCTTTGCTACACTCATTCATAAACTTTTCAATAAGTGAATAAATACGATCCTTATTTTTAAGTTGGTCTAAATCAACCTCTCTTAAAAAAAGCTCTTCACAAGCCGAAAATAAGAACATACATAATATTAAATACAGACCCAAAAGAGGTAATTTCAAATAGGGATGTTTCATTTTTAGAAAAATTAGTGATGGATTAAAAAAGAATAGGCATTTCAATCTATAATAAATATTATTAAGAAAAAATTCATAAAAACTAAAAGCAATGAAACTAGTAAAAAAGCAAATATTTAGTGAAATAAGCCAACCTACGCTATTGTAAAAATGTTATCTTGTAATAAAATATATTCCTATGTCTACTACTGAAGCACGATTTATTAATCCTTATACTGATTTTGAAGGCTTATTAGCCTACTGGGATATGGTCAATATAATAAAAACCAAATATGATGAGGGGCTAGAGAAAGGAATAGAAAAAGGAATAGAAAAAATCGTCATAAGATGTTTAAAAAAAGGTAAAACAATAGCAGAAATAATGGATATTACTGGATTGACAAGAGAACAAATAGAACATATCCAAAGAAAGATGAACAAATCTTAATCAAGTAACGAATCACCTAACAAAGAAAGATTAACGTATGACTCCAAAAAGGTAATTCCTACTAATTTTGAACAATAAAAAATCCCAATACTATGCTCTACGACCTGAATCCCAATCAACTAGAACTTGCCGAATATATGAGTGACCTATCCGAAGAAGCCTTTACAGTAACTTGGATGGCCAATTTGGAATATGACCTTTGGGACATTAAAAATGGTTTAAAAAAAGAATATGGTCGCTTAGAAATTGATCCGAGCATTATATATAAATTAAATACCTTAAGCCTTGCTGTCAATGGTTGGATCTATTTTGATGAGGAAAAGGAGGAAACTTTTATTAGTTTGGAGGAATGGAAAGAAAAGGTGAAAAATTTTAAAACCAAAATATGATTCGCAATCTACTAAAAAAACTATTCCATCAGCCCAAAAAACTGCCAGCTCAAGACCCTTTAGAAACATCCAATTGGGGTAGAAATTATGGCTGGTTTATTGAGTTTGAAGGAGAGAAAGTCGGGGAATTAATCCATCCTATATGGGAGGATCAATTTTGGTTTCGTTATGAAATCGTGACTTATGAAGGCAAAGCTGATTTACTACACAATATGGAAAGCTGGATAGCCTGCAAATTCAAATATTTAAACAAACACTATCTACAATATGCGCCTGATGGTTTTTCCAATGGCATCATCATAGAAGAGGGAGAGCGAAAAACAATTTCCTTTAGGGCTTTGCATTTGGAAAAAATTACCCCATCCAACTAAATCACTCCATAAAAATCCCAACAATATTATGCTCAATCTCTGGTCGCTAGGACATTTACTTCAATGGTTCATTATTGGTCGTTTCTTCTTGAAAAGTTGGCCAATTTTTCTCCTACTTTCCATAAACTGGGAGCTTTTAGAATTAATCTTACCTTATGAATTTACCATCGAAACACCGATCAATAAAATAACAGACCTTATCGTTAATGCCATTGGTTTTTATTTAGGAAATCGCTTGAGAAAAGATAAAAAATAGTAAAAAATAAAGCCTCACGTCCTAATTCCCTCCTCATTTCTTCATCACTAGTTCAATTAAATTTCCATTTCTTACTTCATCCGACAGCAAGGACAGATTCCTTACCAAATCCTACCTAGGCTTATTCTATATTTGTTGTATCAAAAATCATTTTGTTCTATAATCCCATTTTTTGACCATACATTCTTGCTTCGATGAAAAACGTCACCAAATTCTGGTTCTTAAAAGATTTCAACCTATTTAAAAAAATGGGGAAAAAGAATCTTATGGATATGAGTCATCTGTTTGAAATGATCAATGTCAAAAAAGGAGATGCACTTGAGCTAAATCGAGGGGATAAAAAACTGGTCTACTTTGTCAAATTAGGAACGATTAAAATTGTCAGCAAAGATAATAGTCATACTCGCTCGGTCTTGAATATGGGCAACATCTTTGGAGAATTGAGTATTTACGAAGATCAGAATAATGATGAGCTTGGAGAACAAGCAATTGTTTTGGAAGATGGGGTGGTTTGTGTGATTGAAACAGCACAAATGAAAATGATGCTGGAAAAATACAGCTCCTTAAAAAACCAATTACTGAAATTACATGGACTCCGAATTAGAAAATTACAAAGAAACCTAGAAGATCTCTTGTACAAAGACAGCGAGACAAGGATCAAGGAATATATTTTTAACTTCATACAAGAGTTTGGTCAGGAAAAAAATGGTGTCCTAAAGGCTAAGAATTTACTATCCCATCAAGACATCGCCCATTTGACCAATACATCCAGGCAGACGGTAAGTAATGTCATGAGCAAAATGAGAAAAAGCGGATTAATCGACTACAACGCCAAAGAGATTAGCATTATTAAAACTTAGCCATTCTAGCCTCACACTATAACACTAAATTATCATGACAAAAAAACGGGTCATCTACATTACAGGCTTACTTGGGTTGCTAGGGAGCATCCTTGTTGGCTTAGGGGAATTTTTATTACACTATAGCCCACAACTAATTGGACATGAAGCTAATTATGCCTTCTTCCAATTTGTTCCTAAAAAGAATTTGATCTATGGACATTTTCTGGCGGTGATCGGCACTCCATTGTATTTTCTAGGTTATTTCCACATTTATAAAATGCTAAAAGACAAGGAAAATAAATGGGCAGCCATTGTTTTTGGTTTAGGAGTCTTAGCCTTTGCTGTCGGAGGTTTTTGGATCACCTCAAGAGCCTTTCTAGGCACTATTGTCCACCTCAATTCTCAAATAGCTCCTAATATCTACCAAGAAATACTGAATAACTACACCTTAATCAGCGAATCCCTAGTGCAAGGACTTCGAATCATCATTCTTTTACTCTCTGTATTTTATATCCTAGCCATACTCCAATACAACACCCATTATGATAAATGGATGGCATTATTTAATCCAATCCTCTTATTGATTAGCATATTTGCCATTTATTTCTTGCTCCCCATCATTGGCCAGTATCTAGCTCCAATCGCCATGAATGTGGTACATTTTATAGTATTCGGACTTTCATTAATGCAACTCAATAAAAACTATCCCTCATGAAATTTATAAAATACGCAATCTTAACCATTTTATTAATGGTTCTATTCATGATGCTTATGGTCGCTTTTCGATTTGGAACCGACGGGAACAATCCTTACAACAACCCAATAGACCAAAGCCTTATCCCTACTTTTAGTGAAATCCCTATTGATTTCAAACAACAATTTAATGCTACAGAATCCTTACCCGTTACAGCTTCTACCCTAATTGACATCAATAATGATGGCGTAGATGAATTATTTTTGGGTGGAGGCTATAATCAGCAAGACGAATTATTTAGCTTTCAAAATGGGCGTTTTCAATCCATTGCCAAAGCAGCCAATATTGTTTCTAAAAATAACTTGACCACTCAAGGGGCGGTCTCTGCTGATTTTGATAATAATGGCTTCTCCGATTTAATCATTTCTCGTGAAGATGGCATCTCCATTTACTACAATACCAATGGCAAATTTTCTCCTCAAAAAATAGCCTATCCCCTAGCTGATGATGCTTCTCCACTTGGTTTGGCTGTGGGAGATGTGAATAAAGATGGGCATTTGGATATTTTCGTTTCCAATTACATCCGCAAAAAGCAAATGCAAGGGCAAAACAATTTCACCAAAGACTATGGGCCAGTCAGTCAATTGCTCATCAATAATGGAGACAATACCTTCAAAGATGTAACTCAAAAATCAGGCTTGTACTACAAACACAATACTTTTATGGGAGTATTTGTAGATATAGACAATGATACTTGGTTGGATTTAATTGTAGCCCATGATACAGGAGAAGTACGCACCTATAAAAATAAAGGAGATGGGACTTTTGTAATGATGCCTAATCCAACAACAAATAAATATGGTTATCCAATGGGAATTGCTGTGGGAGATTACAATAATGATGGCTGGGTCGATTTTATGTTTTCTAATACTGGAACAACCGTCCCGCATTTTATGGCAAGTGGTAATATTGAAGACAAAAGTCTATTCAATTCAGACTGGATTTTCTTTGAGAATAAAGGTAATTTTACATTCGAGGATGTAGCCGAAAAGGTGAAGGTCAAGGATTATGAGTTTTCGTGGGGAGCAGCTATGGCAGATATGAATAATGATGGTTTACAAGATTTAATGGTAGCAGAAAATTATGTTGCGCTGCCACCACATAAACTATTCAAACTCCCTTGCAGATTTCTACTCCAAAAAGACAACCATACCTTTAGTCCCACAGGAGCAGAAAGTGGTGTAGTCAATAAAAATTATGCGATTACCCCCTTAACTAGTGATTTCAATCAAGATGGTTATCAAGATTTGGTCTGGGTGAATATTGACTCTCCTGTAAAAGCCTTTTTGAATAAAGGAGGAAGCAACAATTATATCCAGCTTACTTTTCCTGAAAATGCTCAAAACATTGGAGCGAAAGTCAAAGTGGTGACCTCATCTGGAAAAATGATTACAGAAGATTATGTTATTGGTGAAGGTTTAGTGAGTGATCAAAGTGCGACTATTGCGATTGGCTTGGGAAAGGACAAATTGAAAAGTGTACAAATCACTTATACTAATGGTGTTGTCCAAGATTTGGCTGATATTAAAGTAAATACAAGAACCGTCGTTCCTAATATAGTACAGCAACAGGAAGAAAATACTGTTGAAGAAAATGACTAGTATGATTACTTATATTATAGTAGCCATTTTGCTTTTTGGCAGCTATGGCGCAGGAAGTTTAGCTTTTCAAGAGTTTACACAAGGGAATATTTGTCCTAAAATCTTAGGCATCCCTGCTTGCTATATCATACTGGCTTGCTTTATTGTTCCATTGATTGTACACCTATTTAAATTCAATAATCTCCTCTATTTTCTAGCAACTGGGCTTGCTTGGAGTATTGCCACCTATGGTTCCATCATGCAAATTAGAGGGATTATCGAATGTCCAAAAACGAGTGGAGGAACGCCTATGTGTTTTATTTCCTTTGGTATATTTACCACCTTAATCTTATTAAAAAGTATTGAAATCGCCAAAAGCAATACTGGATTATAAAAACTAAGTAACGAGTGAAAAATAAATACCCCCTAAATAATAGACCTATGATTTCAATTATATTTTATGGTGCCGATTGGTGTCCTGATTGTCGAAGAGCCAAAAGTTTTTTAAAAGA
>JAHDFT010000122.1:0-3765 GCA_020628015.1 Bacteroidota bacterium | reverse complement strand
TTTATGGTGCCGATTGGTGTCCTGATTGTCGAAGAGCCAAAAGTTTTTTAAAAGAAAACAATATTAGCTTTGAATTTATTGATGTAGACATTGACCAGCAAGCCACTAGGCTAGTAGAAGGCATTAACAATGGCAAACGCATTATTCCTACTATTCTTATTAATGGGCAATCTTATACCAATCCCGATAATGTTGCCTTAGCTTCGGCACTTGGCATCAACGAACAAGGACGGGTTCAACTTTATGGTGCCGATTGGTGTCCTGATTGTCGAAGAGCCAAAAGTTTTTTAAAAGACAATCAAATCAATTTTCAATTTATTGATGTTGATGAACATGAATGGGCAACTCAAAAAGTCGAGCAAATCAATAATGGCAAACGCATTATTCCTACTATTCTCATTAATGATATTCCATACACCAATCCCGACAATGCGACCTTAACCAGTGTTTTAGCGATTGATATTGAAAAGGAAGAAAAGGTCTATGATGTCATCATTGTAGGCGGAGGCGCAGCAGGATTAACCACCTCCATTTATGCCCAAAGAGATCGCTTTGACACCCTTATTTTAGAAAAAACGACCATTGGAGGTAATGCCTTTTTGACCGAAAAAATTGAAAACTATCCTGGCTTTCAATCTATCTCTGGACCCAAATTGATGGAAAAAATGGAAGAACAGGCAAAGGTCTATGGAGCAACAATAAAAACAGGGGAAACTGTAGAAACAATCACTCCTAATGGTGTACTATTTGATGTCAAAACCAAAAGCGGTATCTTTAAAGGCAAGTCCATTGTCCTTTCTACAGGCTCTACCTATCGAAGATTAAATATTCCTGGTGAAACCGAATTAATTGGTGCAGGCATTCACTTCTGTGCGACTTGTGATGGTGCTTTTTATCGAGATAGAAACATCATCGTTATTGGTGGTGGCAATTCTGCCTTAGAAGAAGGCATTTTTCTAGCAGGTTTTTGTAAAAGTGTAAAAATTGTCAATATCTCTAAGGAGTTTTCTGCCTCCAAAACTTATGTAGAGAAACTTCCTTCGATTGACAATATTTCTACCTATATGAATAAAAAATCCCTTGAATTCATTGCTGACGACAATGGTTTATTTAAAGCATTACGGATTGAAGATAATGAAACTAAAACGCAAGAACTACTTGAAGCAGATGGTGTTTTTATATTTATAGGATTAATTCCAAACACAAGCATTTTTGCCAATCTGGTTGACTTAAATCCAAGAGGACTAATCGAAACAACTGGATTGGCAGCCACTTCCCATACAGGCATTTTTGCGGCAGGAGATTGTAGAGCAGGCGCAATAGCACAAGTAGCAGCAGCCACAGGAGAGGGCGTATTAGCTAGTTATGGGATCAAACAGTATTTGAAAAATAAATGAAATCACTAAAAGACCTAGAATTTTCCCCAATAGTTGCCAATAACTCCATGAATCGAGAACGCAAGGCTGTTGGAGTCAATAGCTATGAAAAGGATATGGACTTGAATCCTATTGAATTTATAAGCCAACGATTGGCACAAGGAGAAAAAGTACATTGGATAGACCTATGTTGTGGCAGAGCCAATGCCCTCATTGAAACCGCTTCCTTTTTCCAAGACAAAAAGGAAGCGGTTCATTTAACCCTAACTGGCATTGATTTGGTCAACTTCTTTAGTGATGCCAGCCCCTATCAACAAACCCTTCAATTACATTGTCAAAACTTAGAAGACTGGAAGCCAGCAAGCGAATATGATTTAATTACTATTGTTCATGGTTTGCATTATGTGGGTGATAAGTTAAAATTAATCCGCAAATGTGTATCTTCGCTTAAAGCAGATGGGCTATTTATGGCGCATTTGGATTTGAATAATATACAAATCGAAGGAGCCAGTAATTCTCCAACCTTATTAAAAAAGTATTTTAAGGAACAGCAGATAGATTATAATGCTCGAAAACGATTAATCAAAGTGGAAGGTCGGAAAGTATTAGGGGAAGATTTTAGATTGATTGGCGTAGATGATGATGTAGGAGCGAATTATACGGGACAGGCGGCGGTGAATTCGATTTATGAAAGGGTATAAATAAGCTATAAAAATCACCATCATGAAAAACTTCAAAATCATTTACTGGGTCAGTACAGGACTATTGACCGCAATGATGTTAATGTCGGCAGGCATGTACATTTTCAATAATCCAGCGATTAGGGAAGCATTTAGTAAATTGGGGCATCCAACCCACATTATCTATCCACTAGCCATTGCCAAAATATTGGGGCTAATAGCCATCTGGACGAATAAATCAAGATCCTTAAAAGAATGGGCTTATGCGGGCTTTTTCTTTAATTTTGTATTGGCATTTGCTGCCCATGTTATGGTCAATGATGGAGAATTTATGGCTCCCCTAATTGCTTTGGTCTTATTATTGGTGTCTTATTTTTCATGGGCGAAACAAGATCGGGCGATTTAAATTAAGTAACGAGTGAAAACCATACAAGCATGAAAATTCATTCCATAATTCTACTATTAACCTACTTCCTAATCACCTACCTCCATTCCCCATCAAATGCACAAACCAAAGCTATGAACCTAAACAAAGAAGAATGGATCAAACAAGGACGAACCGCCATTATTGAAGAAGCGATCAAGCAATTGAAAATGCCTATAGACACCTGTTATTATAATGTTTATGTCATGACCAATGAAACTCAATTATGGGTCTCCTTCCACATGCCCATCAAAATCGTTCCCCAAAATACAATAGCCTATTATAATTTGGGTATTGACCTTATTAATCGCAATCAAAGCAAAGAAATACGTGCCAATCCTTCCAATTTCAACTATGAGGATTATAAAGTTCCCCTTTTTATTCCTACTGCCGAAACAGAAGCACAGATTGATTTTATACTAGATGCGATTAATAAAAGTGATGAAATTGGTAATTTAAACAGAGGGGAACTAGGCTGGAAAGATGATATGCTCATTATAGAAGAAGCGGATCATTTTGATATTACCCTAGTCTCCTACTTATATGAATCCTTCTATAAAATCGAAAAAGAAACGGGAAGGATTTATGATGCAGGACATGCACATGGGGAGCCGCCACCTTTTGAGGAGCCAGTAAAGTGGGAGGAGGTGAAGGATTGATTCTAGCCATTTTCTACTACCTTTTCAAAAACCCTTCCTTCCCTAAATTAAAAAACCAAAATAAAAAACCTTATATTTGCTCCAATAAACCAAACCAATATGCCAGTATCAAGAAACAAAAAAAAGAAGAAGAAAAAAAAGAAAAAACAAAATCCTGTATATGGAAAAAAAACGGTTCAGAAGCAGAATAAAGAACGGCTAATGCAAAAACTGCAAGGCACTAAGTTTGAAAATGCCAAAGTACAGATGAACCGATTTAAACATTCTGTATCTGAACTTATATTAGATTATGGCGCACCATTATTGGATGAATGTAAGTCAAACGAAGATTTCGGCAAACATGTAGGTTTTCTTGTACTTTGTTGGAATATAGCTAATGTACCAGATGAAGTGGAAAGAGGAAAACAAATAGAGGAAATAGTAGACAATATGCTTGAACCAACAAGACAAAAATTAGGAAAAGAATTTGAACAAGTACGAACACAATTTATTGACGACATGGATCTATGGGTACAAAGAAAAATATTACTATATGATGAATACAAGTACATGGTCGTTAATTACGACCTCACTTTTCCTGATGGCGAACCTTATTTGACAGTAGCATCAACTAAAGCAAACGTATA
>JAHDFT010000121.1:2608-12463 GCA_020628015.1 Bacteroidota bacterium | reverse complement strand
TAAAATGATTAGATTAAACACAATAATCAATCTTTACAAATTATCAAACAAAAACTTGGAATTGGAGGAGTAAAGTTAAATTAGTTTGAACCCAAACAAATCCCGATTTACAGCTACCGATCCACCCTCACCACCTGATAAGTCCTAAAAAACTGCTTTTGCTCCAAATAAGCAGGCGGTTCTGTAAAAGCTCCTGCCTTATTCCAAAAAATAAAAAGGAATTGTTTCTTTTTCCAGATAGGATCAGTTGTTAACTCAGCAATAATAATATGTTTCTCTTGAAAATCACTTGCCGTCTTGCCCCAATGACTGGCGATCAAATCCTTACACAATAAAGCAAGCGGCATTTCGGTCATGGTCGCTTGTGGTGCGGTCAATAATGTGCCTTTCTGTTCTAAAGGAGGGATGCCCCAAAAACCAATCAAAGCTTTTGCGAGCTGCTTGGGTCTATAAATATCGGACATCACTAAACGAGTTGGCTCCTCCTTATCATATTGAAAATAATTAAAACTTTCTCCTGCTATATCATAAATAAAAGTCACCTCTCGAAATCTTTCCGCTACTGCTTTCCACTCCTTTCCTATTTCGATTCCATATTCAAAATTTTCTTGTAACTCCTGTAGCTCCACCGCCATATACCAAGGACAAAAGGTACTAACATCAGGAGCCATTTCATATAAATCAACTGCTAAAGCAATGGTCAATTCTCCATCCTGGTCTCCTAAATCTTTCCAAGCATTCCAAGCAATGTGTTTATTTTTACCGCCAGCCTTAACCATCCCCACATCCCCCACCAATTCATTGGCAAAAATGAGCTGTTCGTTGAGCTTGGCTTTTAGTGTGACTTGATAATAATGATAAGCCGTTGGCAATTCAGCCAAATCAAAAGAGATATTCACCTGTTTATGTGCCTGTTCAATGTCCAAACGCTCAATATAAGCATCAGCATAGATATGGTGTAAAGAAATCAAACAAAAAAGAAGCGTATAATATAATTTCATAATCATTTCAATTTTATACAACACGTAGGGACAAGGCACGCCTTGACCAACCTAATCCACGCCTTGTCCAACCCAATCCACGCCACAATAAAAAATCGTATAATACGACACAAATAAAACATATCATGTCCAAACCGTTGTAAAACCAATCATCAATACACAAAAAACGGCAATCCGCCACCGCTGCCTTTGAGGGACATTCGGGGGCGTTGTTTACCGTCGGTTAAATATTTCACGATGGTTTCTAAATAATGCCCTACCTCTAATACATCCAAATAACCATCCCCATTGGTATCAGGTCGAATGGGATTCCCCTCAATTCGATAGGTTTTTCCGTTGAGGCAATCTAGGAGGGCTTCGGTAAAAGCTCCATTTTTCCATCTAGGATTCTCTGCCGACTTTTTGGTATCTGAGCTAGAAGCAAAACAATAGACATTTCCTGTTCCTGCATAAGCCATATAATCATCCAAAATTTCGGTTCGTTTACCTGCACTTTTGAGCGTTGAATTACCACTATAACAAGCATCCACAAACTGCATCACCGCACAAGGAAAATCTTCAAATTGCTTATTGACCCACTCCATTGGCATGGCACTATTACTGACAATATCGGCATCGGTATCGTAGGGCAGGAGGTAATAATCACCACCCACACTAGGTTGATCGCCATGCATCGACATAAAAAGAACAAACAAATCCTCTTGATTTAACTTTTGTTCTAGTAAACCAATTTGCTTACGGATATTTTGGAGCGTAGCAGCTTCATCTATCAATTGATATACTTCTACTTTATTGAACAGCTTTAAGGAGTCCCCTATTTGATTTTGTAGCTCCATTTGATTGGCAAAATCAATGGCATCATTATCCGCAAAATTGAGGTTCAAGCGGCTGTCTTGATAGCTTGAAACCCCAACGGATAACACATATAGATTGCGTTTGCGCTCTTTATAATTGATGATTAGGGTATCAGAAAAATGTATTTTCTCATTCTCTTTCCAAACAACATAAATTTTATTCTCCCCACTTTTTAGACGAACCATTCTTTCATAACGCTTTTTTTCATCCATCCCAGAACGCCTAATCTTCTTAATACTACTGCCCTTTTGTCCTGCTTCTTCTACTAGCAAATTACTATTGACATGTACTTCTATATTCTCTGTATCAATATCTCGATCTACATCAAATTGGAGCCTAAAATCTCGATCTTGACTAGACTTAGGCTTTTCCGCCAATTGAATGCGCTTTCGTTTGGTCTTTTTGACCTCCACCACATCAGAGAATTGCACCTGAATGCTTCGCTCTTCTACATCCGTTCCCACCAATACAGCCGCTCGATTCTCTTGCGCTTGTACTTGGAAGCTGTAAGCACTTGCCCATAATAATAGTACTAGTAAATAGCCACGTAGCATGGTTTTATTATTTAGGTTAAAAAAACAATTCTATCAATCCCTCGATTTTCCTACAGTAAATTTAGTTCGATACCCTACTTCAATACCAATAGATCGAATGCGAAGGTGATTGCTATTGCCAATAATCCCTCTATAACCCAATTGTACTTGATCTGTATCGCCTTGTTGATTGACTGTAATTAATTCATTATTCCCCACATTAGTCCCTTCAAAAAATGACCCTAAGCCCATTTCCAGATTGAGTCCAAATAGTAAATATCTTGCTCGATTTCCTAGTTTATAACGCCCTTTTAATCCTAAATCTGCTGCAATAAATGGACTATTGGCATTTAGGGGAACCGTTGTTAAATAGGGATTCAATATTTCACCATATAAATTATAATCTTGTAGAAACTCGGCTTCTGCTGCATTATAAGGATCAATAGCATAAATGACATCCATGACTTGATCATAATCTGGATCATTACTCAAATAAGTATTCAAGCTCTGATAACTCGCTGCATCTAGCCCCAAATCTGATTGGAGTTGATACACCCCCATTTTTAGGGCAAGACTAACATCTAATCCAAATTGGCTGGTTAAATCTCTTCGATAATAACCAATAGCCCCCATATTAATCGTTCTAAAGCGAGCCTTCTCGGTAATATTTCCAAAGCTAATGGTTCGATCCCCCATATCATTTACTTGATCAGTTTGGTCAGTCAAGGTTTGACTCAATCCATTGACGGAAACATTGGCTTGATACTGCTCTAGTCCTAATTGTAAACCAAAGCCCACTTGTCGATTGATAAAGTACAATATATTGAGCTTGCCCGACCAATTAAAAGTAGCGGACTGATTGATGCTTGCTCCTTGAAAAAGAGGATCTTGTAGCAAGCGGTCAAAATTTCCTGCTAATGATTTAGAAAAAGGTTTGATGCCACCATGTAATTCTAGCTGTAAACCTTCTTCGTCTTGTTGCAGACTCCTAGGCTGCTCCACACTACGCTTACTCGCTACCGTTTGCCCCCTAGTTTCTTGTTTACTTTCCACCTCAGCCGCATTAGTCGCTTGTTTAATATTGTCAATCCCAGCTTGCTTTTTCTTTTTAGGTAAATCTTTCCAGTCAATTCCTTCTTGCAATTCAGCTAAATTACGTTTACTCAATCGCATGGCCACAATACGGAAGTCCTCATAGTCTTCCGTATAAGCCACGCCTACCTTTAACTTATATTTACCTGAACCTTGATGTTCATCTCTAAAATTATTACCATATAATCGCTTTTCAACTGCGATTTGTACAATCCGCCATTCCTTGCTTAATCGGCCATATTCCTCAATCTCAAACTCTCCACTTAATTCCAGATCCATCCCTTTAGGAAACCATTTTAAAGCTTTGCTAATGTATTTATCAAGGGGCAATTCAGCTTCCTTCATGGTTTCTTTGAAATCAATATCATTGTATAGAATGGCATTATCGCCACAAAATAATTGTTCAAAAGCCTCAATATGGCCCTTAGAATGTTGTTTGCGATCTTCGGTAAAAGCTCCGTATTTAAGAAAATCAGCTAAGAGTTGGTCAATCCCTGCTCGCAGTTTTTGCTCGTCTTGACCTGCTTTTTGTGCCTGTATACTGCAACAGCAATAACAGACAATGAGTAAAGTTGATATTAGGGTTTTCATAATACTTGTTTAATGTCTGTTATTAATATACCATTACAGGCTCTACAAATGTCCGTCCGTCTTCCAATTGAATGTGGATGAAATACAAACCATCCTTTTGATGCGGAATGTTAATCGTTTGCTCTAGTATCATCCCTTGTTTATCAAAAGTTGCTTGATCTATATGTTGTCCTTGATAATTGTACATATTGATTTGGACTTTCCCTTTATAAGCGGATTTAGGTAGTAATAATTGGAATTGTCCATTATTAGGATTCGGGTAAATTTGTGGTTGAATATCTGTTGGTAGTTCTCCTTCCACTTTTCCTGAATAATAAATGACATCTAATAAAGTTGGACAATCGGCACGAGTATTTACCAATACGCCATATTGAGCTAAGGAATTAACAGGATTCGCAGGATTCACCACAAAGAAAGGCTCATGCACATTTGCTCGATCATAATTCTCTAGGCAAATACTACTTTCATCTCGATCTTCAAGGAGTCCATCTTCAGTAATTCGATAACAGGCTTCTCCTGGCACAATGAAGGAGCGATTGTCATTGGTACGGAATCCCCAAGTATATTCGACATCATTCAAATCAACTAAGGTACCGTCTGGACGAGTATTGAGACTTGGTGGTAAATGACAGAATAATACGACTGGGCCATAAAGACTGGCTGGTCTAGGATCATCTGGATCACTTGGGTCAACGGTTCCACGCTTCGCCACCACTACAGGATAAGGACAACCATCTTCCACCCTTGGGCAATTCATGGCCGTATCTATTTTTGTAGCATAACAGCCTTCTGGCGCACCTTCATAAAATGCCCGCCATTCGACCAATTCTTGATTTAGTGGAAAACGATTAGGCACAACCGTATCCCATTCACCAAGGGCTTCATTAAAATACTCAATCCGCAAATCATCCGCTTCACAAGCTTGATTAACCTCTAAGGTACATCCATCTCTTTTGAATACTAAATCTCTGGAAGGTTGAGGATAAACAGTAGTGGTGAAGGTGATTAAATCTCCAATGACCTGAGCCTCCTCGCCTCTTTTTGCATAGAAAGCCTGTGCAAAGAATTTATAATCTACAGGCATACAGCTTTCATTTGGTGGGAATGTAATGCTTGTTGTATCTGCTTGCCAGCCCAATATCTCTAGTTTCAAGGTATCAATGGTATTGCTTTCTTCCGTAATGATAAAATGTTTGGTCAAACCAAAACCCTCTCCTAATTCTTCAAAGAAAGGGCTAATCTGTAATACATCAGCACTACAAATCACATCTGTCACTCGATTGACATAAGGATTGACAGGTGGCTCTACATCACATTCATAATACACATTTGTATAAACACTCTGTTGCACACAATTTTTACCTAAACCTTGAGGATTATACAATATTTCCCAAGCATCGGCTCCACTTTGCCCTTTCTCTGGTACTGTCGCACTACCTCTAGGTTTAGCAATATACCGATCACAATCATCGCCTTGAATGCTTATACTTCCTGCATTTCCACAAGTACCCTCTGTAATGGTGACTTTATCTAGGTCAATATCAGTAGGAAATACATATACGACAACATCTCTTATAGTTGTCGGAATCGTATCACCCGAATCACAGATGGCGATTGGGTCAAGCGTATAAATCTGTGGATCACATCCATTATGTTCAGGGAAGGTAATGATTTCTCCATTATTATAAGCAGTAGATCGTTCTGTATCAAATAATTGTACCTTCCCACTAATGCCCTGGGTACCCTGTATATTAAAGTCATAATTGAAATCAATAGACTCCCCTCCACAAAGGTAAATTTCGTTATTCGCCCCCTTATTTCCTCCATTCAATAGGGATACATTTACTCTTGGTTCTGCTGGGCAATTGGTTCCACAACGGTAAGTGACAGAAAATATTTCACTATTAAAACAGCCATTATCGTCATTATAAGCCACCAGCCAAGCATCGGCACCAATATCCCCTTCCTCAATTGGTTGTTGTTCTGCTTCTCTTGGTGGCGTTAAGATATAATTAGGACAAATGGCTTGCGCCTCTCCCCTATTGGCACAATCACCATAACTTTTAACCGATACTAAATCAGCATTGTATTCAGGATAAACTTTAATCGTTTGGCTTAGATTATTGCCTTCTATTTCGGATAAATCTCCACAATAAGCTTTCGCTTCAATAGTATATTCTATAGGATCACATTCCGTATTTCTAATAGTAAAAGGTTCGCCCTCAATCAAATTATCAATGACTTCCCCTGTTTCATTATTCGTTGCTGTAATTTCAAATCGTCCACCAATATTGATGATAGAACCAGGGATATTAAAGCGTCCATTAACGATAATTAAATCCCCACTACACATACTTTCCTTATTGTCTTCTATGTCAATAATTGGCTCTTGTGGACAATCTACATCACAACGTTTAGGAACAGATAAACGAATATTATTAAAGCAAACTTCGGCTGGTGCATTGGAGGCATCATAATTAACCACCCATTTATCATAACCAAAAGTACCTGATAGGGCTAAAGATGGTGGACGTTCGATTGGCTCAAATTTATAAGGACAAATAGACTCAACACGTCCAAGATTATCACAATCTCCTGCGATGATCTCTACTAGGTCTTCATTATAATCTGGCCAAACAACGATTTCAATGCTATTTTGTCCATTATCTCTTACAGGAATCGGCTGATTATTAGCACAGCTTGCCCTAGAAATTTCTAGGAGGTAATATTGTGGTTCACAAGTATTATTCGCTGGAAAATCCATCTCTTGATTGATCGGAATATTACTCAATTTTCCTTCACGTTCTCGCAAAACAATTTGAAAATCTTCCATTAAATTACCTTGTACAAGGAAACCTGCCTCAATAAACAAAAGATCACCGCTACAAATATTGGTCTGTTCTACTTTTATGTATGGTTCTGAAGGACAATCCAGATTACAGCTCTTAGGCACTTCAATGACTTCGGTAAAGTCTTCACAATTCACATCATCAGTACCAGTATCATACGTAACAATCCAATTATCATAAGTAAACTCTCCATCTGCGGCAGGGCTGTGATTATTGGGTGGAGTTAGTGTATAATTATCACAAGTACTGGTTGCTTCTGATAAATCAGAACAAGTTCCAGGTATTATATCAATCAAGCTTAAATCAATCCTTGGGAAAACGATGATTTCTATGGTTTCTGTGCTTCCAATTGGTTCTCCATTTTCACAAAGTACGGTAGCATCAAAGCGGTAGGTGATTGGATCACAGCCTTTATTCTGTGGTAAATCAAAAGGAATACCATTTTGAATGTCTGCCACTCGATTATCAGCCTCTTCAATTTCAAAAAAGCCATCAAATTCGGAATTTCCTTCCTGTAAGAATGTTCCTACTAAACGCCCTTGATTTCCGCTACATAAATAAGTCCGTTCTGCACTCAATACTGGTTCGGATGGACAGCTTGCAGAGCATTTATAAGGTACCTCAATTCGGATGGGGTCAAAACAAGTGCTTGCCTCTTCTTCTTGTGGAATATAATTGACCACCCAGCTATCTTCACCCTCATCACCTGGTTCTGGAATCGTTGCTGTGCCTTGTATATTGGCTTCATAATTGGGACAACCGACGGTAATGATACCAGCTTGTCCACATCCACCTGCTTGAACTTGAATCAAAGATTGATCAAATTCGGGGTATACCTTAACGGTAGTTGTCAAGTTCTCTGAAATTCCACTAATCGAATCTCCATTGGCACAAAAAACGGAAGCTCTAAAAGTATAAGTTCTTGGATCACAATTTTTATTTTCTGGAATAAGGATGCCTTCGTCAATGCTTATATTTGTAAGTTCATTCGAGGTTTCTTCAATGACAAAATTAGCTGTTAGATTGTCGTCATTTTGCTGCTCAAACGATCCAAAGATTGTTATTTCATCTCCGCTACAGGCAAAAGCATTACTGGCGGTAATCTTTGGCCCTTGCGGACAAGTCGCCCCACAAGCGAAATAGACATTAATGGTTTCACTAAAACAACTCACCCCATCGTCACTTACATAAGTCACCAAATACTCATCTACACCAGATTCACCAGATTTAGGTGTTGTAGGTCCTCTAACAGTTTCTACACTATAATTATCACACACAGCCGCTACAGAAGTTGGTCGATCACAATCTCCTTCTTGTATTCTCAATAATACCTCTTGATTTAATGAAGGATAAACAGTTAGGGTACGGGTTATTTGATTGGCTAATCCTTCTATCTCTTCCCCTGTCGAACAAGTTGGATTAGCGATAAAGGTCAATACCTTAGGATCACAATCGGTATTTTCTGGTACTGTAAAGGCTTGACCTCTAGTAATATTAGTAATCGTCTCCTTTTCCTCCACAATATTAAATGCCCCCTCAACATCTCCTTCTTCCCCAAATACTCCATCAATCGTCACCAAATCTCCTCCACAAGCCGTTGTTTGGCTAATAGAAATACTAGGTTGGGATGGGCAGGTTACACCACAGCCATAAGGGACTTGTAAGGTGATCGGCTCAAAACAGGCATCAGGGTTATTATAGGCAATCATCCATTCATCTACTCCACTTTGGTCAATCCCTGGAATAGTAGGTGTAGTTGGAGGTGTTAAAATATAATTGGTACAAGACACCTTTACTTGTCCTGCTGTATCACAAACCCCTCGAATAATATTGACAAAATTCTCATTATAGGCTGGATAAACGGTGACAACGATGGTCATATCATCGGTATTCGATACAGGAATGACTTCACCACTATCACAGGTGGCATTAGCGGTAAAGGTGTATTTGACAGGATCACAAGAAACATTTTCTGGTAATTCAAATGCTTGTCCTTCTTGAATTGAAGCAGCGTCAATTAGATTGTTTTTCTCTCGAATTTGGAAAGTACCTGTTAAGTCTGGTTCTTGTCCGAATGCACCGTTTAGGGTAATGGCTGTTTTGCCGCAGACATTTTGCTCGGTAATGCTTAGAGCTGGTTCTGAGGGGCAGATTCTGCCACAGGTATAGACGACTTCTACAATTGTATCATTAAAACAGTTTGAAGGAACATTACCCCCTTTATAATCATAACTCACAATCCAGCTATCTGTACCATTATCATTATCAGGACTTGGTATGGTTGGGTTAATTTGTGGAATAATATAACGAGAACAAATAGTACTAATCGCAGCAGCAGTATCACATACCCCGACTGATGTATTAATAAAGTCTGGATTAAAGTCTGGATAGAGGGTAATCGTTTTAACTAAGTCTAAACCTGCTATTGGCACTCCAGTTTTACAAATTACTTCGGCTTTGATGGTAATATTTTTAGGTTCACAACCATTATAAACAGGTAAAGTATAAGTATAATTGTCTCCATCGTTTAGTTCACTTATAATTGTTTCTTCTATTCCTGCATCCTTTAATATAAGATTAAAAGTTGCGTCTGCATTAGCATCAGTATTATCATAACTACAAGCGATTTCAATGTCGGATCCACTACAAAAGTGTTCTGCTGCTCCAATATCAATTTGAGGAGTTGTAGGACATTGTGCTTCACAACCATAAGGCACCTCAATATTAATAGTATTAAAACATTGTTTGCCATTATACCTAATTGTCCAAGTATCGCTTCCTGGCGGTCCTGGTTGTGGTAGTGTTCCATTACCAGAAATCACATAATTATCACAAGTGGTTTCTACCTTACCTATTGTATCACAAACACCTGGAATAATCTCAATAAAGTTTTCATTGTATGCTGGATAAACAGTAACCGTTATTTGCATATCT
>JAHDFT010000121.1:0-2508 GCA_020628015.1 Bacteroidota bacterium | reverse complement strand
CTCAATAAAGTTTTCATTGTATGCTGGATAAACAGTAACCGTTATTTGCATATCTTCACTAGGGTTAGCAGATAGAATAGTTGTATTATCTGCACAAGTAGCTGTAGCTAAATAGGTATATATAACAGGATCACAACCATCATTCAAAGGAATTTCAAATGGCACACCAGAAGTAATCGTCAAATTAGGATCAACCTTTGGACCGTTTATAGCAAATGTTGCATCCTGTGAAAGCTCTTCTTTGACACCAAAATCTGTAGTAATTGTAATCAGTTCACCACTACATACCTCTGAATTATTTACTGTTATGAATGGCTCTTCAGGACATGGCGCACCACAATTATAACTCACCGTTACAGTTTCTCCTACAAAACAACCAGGTGCATTCGGGTCATTATAGGTTACAGCCCATATATCTGAGCCTGTTTCATCAGGTCTAGGGATTGTTCCTTCTGTTCTTCCATCTTCCAAAGCAAGTGTATAATTACTACAACTTGTTAAAGCAATACCAGGACTTGAACAAGTACCCACACTATCTACTCTTACTAATCCTGAATTAAATTCGGGATAAACTGTTATGGTTACTGTCAAATCATCTGCTATACCAGGAATAGGATCACCATTGTCACATGCTACACTAGCTATAAAGGTATAATTTATAAAATCACAACTAGTATTAATAGGCATTTCAAAAGGGATACCATCCTGAATATTATCGAAATGAGGATCAAGACTTGTTTCCTGCAAAGTAAAAGAACCCTTTAAAGTTTGTGGATCATTAAAAAAGCCTGAAATTGTTACCTCGGCTCCACTACATACAATGTCTATATCTTGATCTGTCTCAATCTTCGGTTGAGCTGAACAAGTTTCTGTACACTCATAGGCTACCTCTATTTCTTCTATATCAAAACAATTTCCTGTTTGTGGATCGGCTCCTTTAAAATCATAAGCAACTGTCCAAGTATCTATTCCTGATTCTCCTTGTTCTGGTAAAGTTGGTGTACCAACAGGCTCAATAATATAAAGCGGACAATTCGATATTACATTACTTTCATTATTACAATTTCCTAGACTTGCTGTTAATAAATCTTCATTATATTCAGGATAAACCGTAACCGTCACAATATCCTGACCAGATAAAGCTGTAATAGTCGTATTATCACTACAAACCGCCTCTACTCTTAGATTATAGGTTTTAGGATCACAAGCTAAATTAGGTGGAAAATTAATCACTTTTGCTTCTCCTTCCGTCAAAGTTTGAGGTGATAATTCTCCTGAAAGATCAGTAAGGGTAATAGTTCCAGTTAGACTCCCAAAACTTGGTACATCAAAACCACCAATAATACTAACATTGCCCCCACTACAAATATCAACTTGATCGGCTCCATTGGAATTAATAAATACTCCTTCTGGACAACCAGGTGTACAGCTATAAGGAGCTTCAATACTAATATTACTAATACAATTACCGCTAGTAGGTGTACCATTAGGGTAATTATAATTTAAAGTCCATATATCTACACCACTCTCATCTGGCGCAGCAGTAGTAGGATTGACAGGAGGAGTTAAACTATAATGAATACAATCACTAGTAATAGCGGCAGTACTATTACATCCACCTTTTATAGTATCCAAAAAGGCTGGATTAAAGACTGGATAAACAGTCACACGAACGGTTACATCATTCGTATTCGCTGGAATCAAACTATTATCCGAATTATTACAATTCGCCTGTCCAATAAAGGTATATTCTACAGGCTCACAACCAGTCGGTTCTGGAAAAGTAATTGGTGTACCTATTTGTACATTGGCAATCGTTCCACTTGATTCTGTCAAAGAAAAAGTACCATCAAAACCACCATTACTAGGGCTTCTAAAGTCGCCTGTAATCGTTACACTTCCGCCACCACAAACTTCTGTTCTATCTGCGGTCAAAAAAGGTTCTTCTGGACAATTTGGGTTACAAGCATAATTCACCTCAACAGGCACATCTTGTATACAAGTACCAGAGCTAGGGATTCCATTAGGATAATTATAATTGACTAACCAATTATCTGTTCCATCTTCTTCTGGGCCTGGTAGCGTAGGTGTCCCAACTGCACTAACCGTATAGTTATTACAACTTGTTGTCAATACACCTGCGTCACTACAATTTCCTTCTGAAATATCCACAAAACTTGCATTGTATTCTGGATAGACTGTAATCGTCGCAAAAGTATTGGTTAATATTGGAATATTACTATCATCTTCGCAAGTCACACTATCAAAAGAAAAGGTATAGGTTATGGCTTCACAACCTGTATTTATTGGCATAGTAAAAGCTTGTCCTTCAACAATACCTGTAATTTCGCCTGTTGTTTCTATAATGGAAAAACTTCCTATCAATCCACTTTGTGAAAGCGTTCCAAAACTGCCATCGATGGTGGCTGTTCCACCGCTACAGACTTCTGTTACGGATGCGGCTATTTGTGGATCTGAGGGGCAGTCGGGGTTGCAGTTGTAGTCAAC
>JAHDFT010000120.1:9874-12487 GCA_020628015.1 Bacteroidota bacterium | reverse complement strand
GTAATTCCAGTAATGGTTCCAGAAACTTCTGTAATCGAGAAACTACCACCTAAACCTCCTGTTCCTGTATTGCCAAAAGCCCCTACAACTCTTGCTGTTCCTCCACTACAAACCGCATTTACAGAAGCGGTAATGCTAGGGTCTGATGGGCAATTATCATTACAAGCATAAGGTACATTAATGTTTTCACTCTCAAAACAAGCATTATTTGGAATATCATTAAAACCAGTATAAATATAATCAACAATCCACTGATCTATACCATTATCTCCAGGCTCTGGAATGGTAGAAGTAATTGGTGGTATTAAGATATATTTATTACAACTCGTAGTCGCATTTCCCACAATTCCACATATACCTGCATCTACATCAATAAAATCAGCATTAAATACAGGAAAAACAGTAATGGTCGTTGTTAAATTATCTCCAAAAATGGGCGTATTATCTGCATCCGAACAAGTGGCTGTTGCCACAAAGGTATAAGTTATCGGATCACAAGTCGTATTAATTGGTAGGGAAAATGGATTGCCAATGGTAATACCAGCAATCGTACCTGTTGTTTCTGTAACTGAGAAATTACCACTCAATCCTCCTGTTCCTGCATTTCCGAAACTTCCCGAAATAAATCCAGATCTTCCACTACAAATAGCTGGAAGCGAAGCTTCAATAGATGGATCAGAAGGACAATTATCATTACAAGCATAGGGTAAAAAAGAACGTACCGCAGAAAAACAAGGTACAGGAGGGGCTACTGAGAAATTGTCGTAATTATAGTCTACTGTCCATATATCTGAGGCATTATCTCCTGGTTGTGGAACCGTTGAGGTACCTACGGTTAATATATAATTATCACAAGCAGTCACCAGTTCGGCTGGCACACCACAAGTACCTGAAGTTACACTATTAAAATTAGGATTGATTTGCGGAAAAACAGTAATGACTACCGTCATATCACTTGTATTACCAGGAATCGGGGTACCATCTTCGCAAGTTGCTTGTCCTGTAAATGTATAAGTTATAGGATCGCAACTATTATGAGGTGGTAAGGTAAAGGGTTGATCTGGAAAAATATTGGTAATCGTACCTGTTGACTCTGTAATGGTAAAGTTACCGTCTTGCCCACTATCACTTCCCTGGCTAAAAAATCCATTAATTGTTGCTGACTGATTTCCACATACTGCCACTTGATTTGTGTTTAAGTAAGGTTGAGCAGGGCAATCTGGATTACACGAATAAGGCACAGATACAATAGTTGGTTGTTCCATACAATCACCTTCAAAAGGTGCGATTAATGGATAACCACTATGAAGTACTTCCCAAGTATCTACTCCTGACTCTCCTGGATCGGGAATGGAGGGACTTCCTACAGGTGTGAGGTCATAACTAGCACATCCTGAGCTTGCAGCTCCTGCACTCTCACAGTTTCCTGCTACAATCTGCACTAAATTTTCATTGTACTCTGGATAGACAGTTAATGTTTTAGTTAAATTGGTCGCTTGTCCAGGTATTGCATTACCATTAGAACAAGTCGCAGTAGCCACAAAGGTATAAGTTATCGGATCACAACCTGAATTTCTAGGAACGACAAAAGCTTGTCCTGGAACGATTCCTGTAATGGTTCCTGTCGTCTCTGTAATGGTAAATCCTCCAGACAAACTCCCTCCTGCTGGCACATTAAAACTACCACTTATGCTTAAACGCCCATTGCTACAAACAGCCGAGCGACCTAATACAATATAAGGATCTTCAGGACAAGTCGAAGGACAGGCAGGCTTACTCAGAAAGAAAGAAGCAGAACAACCATTTTCTGTAATCACTTGCACATTAACATTTTGTCCCACATAACCTGGTGAGGTAGAAAGCGTAACATCACTAAAACCCTCTATATCTCCTGGGCAAACAAAGTCTAATTCATAATCACAATTATCATTCGTTCTTATTAAAGAAGGTTTTGCAGGTGGTGCATGAACTGTCAAATTTAATACTCCTGCTAGGTGGTAAAAAGGTTCTGGTGCACTAAATTGAGAACAATGCACATAGGCATATATAGTAAAATTGTCATCTGCACATAGATTGCTATTGCTCCATCGTAAATCAGTTGGGCTTAATGGAAAAGATGGATTTCCATCAATTACTGTAGAATAGACAAAACCTTTAAAATTAATATCACTCGCTATTGCGCCATTAGCACCTTCAACATCATCTTGAAATCTTGTAAATTCACTCATTCCATCTTGACATGCAAAACGCTGTTGTTCTACAAATTGTGGATCTCTATCGCACTGTGCCAATACTTCATAGGCAAAACAGCAAATACAGAAAAAGAGTATAATACTTCGGGTTCTCATATATTATAATATATATTATTTAAATAGAAATTTTTAATTCTAGTACAGTATTAATCTTACTACTACTTATTAAGTATTAGGGTTAAAATTCTTGCTATAGCTTTTGTAAATAACATAATGAAGGCTCCGCTATACCATTATCTGAGTATTATTATAAGAGGTACATTAAATATATTATCAAAAGCAACCAACAAACTTAGTTTTGTATTACAATTTACTATTCTAAATACGATTACCTATTTGAAATAATTCAGTTGATGACAAA
>JAHDFT010000120.1:5656-9774 GCA_020628015.1 Bacteroidota bacterium | reverse complement strand
ACTAGTCTATAATTTCAATATTCTTCCTATTTATCAAGAATGAACTAAAATAAAAATCCAGGGAGTAGTAGTCTGTTCAAATAATAATTAGGCGAGTAAGATGGTGATTAATAAATAGTTCCTAAAAAAAATACGTCTATTTACGTTACGTAAAAAAGTTGAAATAGTTTCTAACCATAATAATTATATTCACAAATGTAAAATTTCTATTTTAGATTTAAAACACCGAAAATCAGCTACAAAAAAAAATGATGATATATTTACTTTTCCTAGTCAAAGCTTTTTAAAAAAATTAAATACTAATTTAAATGAATGCTTTTATTATCTACTAATTATTGAGCAATTGCCTTATTCTTAATTTTTCTTTAAATCATTCCCCTAGCCTTTAGTTCTAAGTATTTGTTAATTACATTAATATTCAAATTTTCTGGCTTACATAAAATAGACTGAATACCGTATCTTTTTAGTTCTCGAACAATCTGCTCTTTTTCAAATACAAACTTTCTCGCAATTGTGGTTTGGTAAATATCTTCAATATACTCTGCTTTTTGATTGGCAAAATCTGATATATCTGTATTTTCAAAAAACATAACTACTAGTAAATGAGTACGATTTATTTTTCGTAATACAGGAAGAACCCGCTCTAAGGCATAAAGGCTTTCAAAATTAGCATATAAGAAAACAAGGCTTCTATGACGGATTAACTTTCGTAGGGCAATAAATAACAATTCGTAATTTGACTCTAACTGGTTCTCTTTTTCATTATATAACGCATTCATAATTTTACGCAATTGTGACCGATTATTTTCTGCTTTAATCGTTGTTTCTAGGCGGTCAGAAAAGCTTAATAAGCCTGCTTTATCTTGTTTTTGCAATACCACTTTAGAAATAATCAAACTGGCATTAATTGCATAATCCAATAAGCTCAATCCATTAAAAGGCATCCGCATCACCCTACTCTTATCAATAACAGAATAAACCTGCTGCGACTTCTCATCCTCATACTGATTGACCATCAACTTATTATGTCTACCTGTCACTTTCCAATTAATGCTTCTAAAATCGTCTCCTAATGTATAATTCTTGATTTGCTCGAATTCATAACTATGCCCAATCTTCCGAATCTTTTTAACTCCGTAGAAATGGGAGGTCAAAGGAGAGCCGTAAAGTTCATACTTTTTCATCTCAATAATGGATGGATATACAGGAACCTCCTTTTCTGTATCACTCTGAAAACGTCGTTCAATCAAACCTAATGCAGATCGAGCAAATAATTGAATTTTACCAAAATGATAAGCCCCTCTTGTCAAAGGACGCAAATTGTAATTGATTTCTTGTTGTTTACCTGCCCCCATCTTTGTCAATAACTCAAAATCCCTACGTTGAAATTGTTGAGGCAATTCATCAATGATTTTGAGGGTCAAAGGTAAAGGACTCTCGTTGTATACTTGTAGAAGGACTTTGTTTTCACTTCCTAGCGACATCACATTATTCAACTCTCGCTTGCCACTCACCTTCATATTTCGGTTGAATAGCAATAAAACATCCACCACTACTAGCATCGCCAATAGGCCCAGTAATGCCTGTGCTACTGGGAATAAGGGCGGTACGACAAAACTCAAAGCAAAAACAATAATGATGATGCCGCCTACTTGAAAAAGTCGATCTGTCAAATATAAATTACGCATATTCGGGTTTTATAAGGAATAGATTCAAAGCTATCTAGGCACTTCTATACGTTCCAAAATATCATTGACCACATCTTCAATCTCATAACCCTCCATTTCTCTTTCTGGACTAAGGATGATTCGGTGATTCAATACAGGATAGGTGACAAACCGAATGTCATCAGGGGTCACGAAAGAACGTCCATTAATAGCAGCAATCGCCTTAGAAGCCTTCATAATAGATAGGGAAGCCCTAGGAGAAGCTCCTAAAAATAGATCGCCATTATTTCTGGTATTGTGTACTACCTCAGCAATATAATCTAGTAAATCATCCTTGATGTAGATTTTTTCAATAATATTACAACAATGCTGAATTTCCGCTACACTTAATACAGGTTGAACAGTTTTGACCACCTTACTATTGAAATCATCTCGAAAGCGACGCAAGATCAATTTTTCCTCCTCCAAACTCGGATAATCCATAATGATGCGGAAAATAAAGCGGTCGAGCTGGGCTTCGGGTAGCTTATAGGTTCCTTCTTGCTCTACTGGGTTTTGTGTAGCGATGGTAAAGAAAGGAAACTCCATTTTATAAGTCGTTCCATCTACTGTCACCTGTCTTTCTTCCATGACTTCAAATAATGCTGCCTGTGTCTTGGCTGGCGCACGGTTAATCTCATCAATCAAGACAAAATTGGAGAATACGGGGCCTTCTCGAAATCGAAATTCGGAGGTTTTCATGTCCAAAATCGAGGTACCGACCACATCGGTCGGCATGAGGTCAGGGGTAAACTGAATCCTTGAAAAATTGACCGATAAACACTGGGCTAGTAGTTTTGTGGTCAATGTTTTTGCAATACCAGGGACACCTTCTAAGAGAACATGCCCTCCGCTAAAAAGCCCTGCAAGTAGGAGATTGATAATCTTTTCTTGTCCAATAATCACCTTGCTCACTTCTTTGCGAATGCGATTGACGTATTCACTCAAAGCAGCCAATTCCCTAGATTGGGGGGCATATTCCGAATGGGGTTCATAAGCTGGAGGTGGTGGTTGAAAAGGTCGCTCCTGCTCCATATGCTCATTGTATTCTTCCATATTGTTTGATAGTTTTCTATTGCTGTTTACTTTGCCTTTTTATAAAACTGTGCTATTGCCTTGTGAAAGCGCACCAAACCATCTTCGGATAATTTATCTTTATCGTAGATGTCTTGATAATGATCGAAAATATTTTTAAGATCATTGATAGGTACTTGTGATTTTACGGCTAGGCGTTTTACCCAGTCTTCATCCACATTATTCGTAGACATATAATAACGGTCTCTGATAAAACCGAGTAATAGATTCATTTTATGCTTGGCTAACTTTCGGTGATTGTGCTGTTGAAAATACAAGGAACCAATCGTTTTGACATATTCCAAAGAGGTATTTTCTACTGGCTCAATAATTGGGATGATCCTTTGTTGACGCTTCGCCCTAAAAATGAGGTAGAGCAAAGCTAAGGCCAATAGTAGATACCAAGCCCATTTTAATGAAGGCTGTGAGAGGATATAGGTTAATGGACTCTTGGCAAACATGGAGTTATCACTAGCAGATTGATAGGCAGGATCATATTTACTGTATTCATCCCAAATAATATCCCCTGTTCCTAAATGAGAAAAAGCACGTTCGGCATATTCCAAAGCACTTTTGTCTAGGAGGCTGTGATTGGTAAAGGCTAATGGGGTTAGGTGGAGGTAAAAAGTCCCTTCTCCATAGGGAAAACGAATGAAGTTAACCTCATTAGAGTCTGCTACACCAAGCATTTCTGTACCTGTAGATTCCCAAAAACAATCCTGATCGTAGGAACGCCAAACATAGTGATCAAGTGAGTAATTGCGTTTATAACTGATTGGAATGTCTTTTTTAATCCTCAAATCTTTATGAAAAAAGTTGAGTTCCGTCGTTTCGTTGGGAATTCGATTGTGGTGATCGAACCAATCACAAACTTCCTCTTCTGCAAATAACTCTTTGATTTCGAGGGGGTAATTTCTAGTACTAATAAAGGCATTATTCCCATTTAAGACAAAATCAAAAAGCCCTTCTAAATCGACCGAATCCATTCGCAATTGTGTCCCTACAAATACGTAATTATGCAGTTTTCCAGACTCGACTTTTTCTGCCAACAATTCGGCAATACCCTCTTCTTTCTTAATGATTTTTAATTCCTCTTGTTCAAAATAATCTTCTAGCAATTCGACCAAAACATAGGTTCCGTAGGGTTCTTGGCTATCACAATAATAGGTTTCTTCCCAATTGTGTAGCTTAATACGGTCTACATTACTGAAAAGTAGATAGAATAGCAATAAGGTTACTGCTATGCCTATTCCTATAATGATTATGTTTCGTTTATTTTGCAAGTGTTTATTTTTATCGACTAAAACTAGTAAACTTCCCCACCAACTCCTGATACTT
>JAHDFT010000120.1:0-5556 GCA_020628015.1 Bacteroidota bacterium | reverse complement strand
AGCAAATGTCGCATTAATTTATAAATAACAAAGCCTAAGACTATGGTAATACTAAGAATGACCAATAATTTCAATAAACCACCAATCATCTCTCCTATACCTCCTGTAGTTGGTGTCTTAAAAAAATCACCATTCCAAACCCGCTTTTTCCGTCCATTCTCTTTGAGTTCTTTTTCCTTGGTATGCATGCTTGACCCTCCCCCCAACATTCGTTCCAGCTCTAACTTTCTCCTTGTTTCCTCATCAAGTGTTGGAGGCGTATAATCCAACTTACTGGTCAATTCCTCCCATCGTTCCTCATCCATTTGGTGTAACTCTATAGCCTCCTCCAAATAATCGGTATTATTTTGAGCCGCCAATGGTTGACCAGCCATCAAAGACAGCAATAATAGCCATACAATTGTTTTTAATTTCAATAAACGCCTCGTTTTATCCCTTTTTTGACCCAAATCTTTCAATTCACTAGTCAACCACTTCGCCTCATTAATTTCAATGATATTATGATAATACAAACCAATCCCAATCAATAGAATGGGCAATACCAATGCAAGACTGGTCATAAAGATAAAGGTCAAGAAAGCAAATAAGAGCTTTTTATTATTATCTAAATCTAAATCTAAATTCCAATCAAATACATTGAGGTAAAAATAAACAATTGGAGAGTCTACAAAGAAGAGGAATAAGGCGGTAATGAGTAGAAATAAACACCATAAACCTAAGAAACTAGTAAAATGACTGCTCAATATGCTCATTGCACGAGATAAGCCATCTAAAAAGCCCTGTTGTTCTTGTAAATTAATGTATAAGCACATCATCAAAAAAGGCAAGATAATGGCAAAGCTTAGAAAGCCAGGTAATAGTATAGTAGTCAAAAAGACAAACAGACACATCACCAAAGGCTGCCAAAGATAGGTCTTATTTTGTCGAATCCAAGCCATTCGTCCCTTTGTTTGTATCGGTTCTTTGGGTTCATCTCTTCGACTTTCTGCATATAAATGATAATAAGTATAAGCAACAGGTATCGTAAACAATAATACATTCAATGGAAATAAAATCTTTTTACCATAGCCATATTCCCAATATTGCATTAGGCTACCAAAGAAATTGACATCAAAATCAAAAGCCAAAATACTAAGCTCTGGTAAAACAAGATAAGTGATGAGGGTATATACAAACCCCAATAAAATACTGATCACAAATAAACGTCGAAATATTTTTCTGTAGAATAAAAAGGCACCAGTCACCAATTGCCCATTGGACTTAATTCTATTAAAATCTAGTGGTTGTTCTAGGCTGGCAGGTAATTTGGCATCTTGTAAAGGCTGTTTAAAGCCCTTTCTAGCTTTGGCAGATGGATACCAGACAAAGTAAACCAAAACGAAGGCAAAACAGACCAAAATCATAAGCAGGCGAAGTATGTCAGGAGCTTCTGTATAACGAGTAATAAAACCTTCAATGAATCCAGCTACTAGAAATAAGGGAGTCGTTCCAAGAAAAATCTTTAAGCCTCGCATGGCGGAGATTTGGAAGGCTTGTAGACGGGAATGGGTGCCAGGAAAGGCCAAACCTTTACCACAAACCAAACCCGCTGCCCCAGCAATAATAATGGCAGAAATCTCCAAAGCTCCATGCATCCAAATGGTCAGAAAGGACTCTTGAAATAGCCCTTGTTCATAGAAGAAATACTGAAAAGAGCCAACCATCACCCCGTTATAAATCAAAATCCCTAGCGTACCAATGGCAAAAAGCACCCCAAACAGGAAAGTTCGTAAGGCAACCAGCACATTATTAATGGTGATCCCCATAAACATATCCATATGATTCATTCCTTTATAAACCGCCATTGGATCACCCCTTTGGATATTCTCCTTGGTCATCTGAACATATTCAGGGCCTAGAATAACATTGTAAAAGGCAGGATCATTGGCACTAGATACCACACCAATCAACATGGCTAAAGCAAATACAAAAAAGGAAACAAATAACTCTTTTCGGGAATGATAGAGAATTTGAGGAAGGTCTTCTTGCCAAAATTCAACAACATTGGCCCAACTGAATCGCTTCTTTTTGTAAACATTATTGAAGATTCTTTGAGCAACTCGATTGAGGTAATAACGTACAGAACGATTAGGGTAAAAGGTACGAGAATAGGCCAGATCATCGGTGAGCTGTACAAATACTTCACTAAGCTCATCAGGATCTTTGTTTTCCTGTCCTAATATCTTTTCAAATCGTTCCCACTTTTCTTTATTTTGTTGGATAAAAGAGGTTTCTCGCATGAGATTAGGTGTTGTTGAATCGTCGGGTAATATAATAAATGATATAATAACCGATGGGGTAAAATAAAAATTTCCCAATCAGCAAATAATTTATTACTTTTCGGCAGAGAGGAGATGATCACCATTTCAAAACAGCTATAATTATACCATGAACCGTAAAATAGACATCACCACTACTCAGAATGTCACCATTCAATACAATCTTGCCAGTTTACAAGAACGGATTACTGCCTTTTTTATTGACTGGTCGATACTTGGTTTAGTCCTAACTATCCTTGCTATCGCCCTTGTCTTTATTGATGGTTCTAGTACCTTATTTACCATCATCATTGTTCCCATCCTCTTTTTTTATACGCTTTTCTGGGAAATCTTTTGGGAGGGACAATCTCCAGGTAAAAAATCAATGAACATAAAAGTAGTTAAAATTAACGGAAAAAAACCAAATGTTTACGATTATGTTTTACGTTGGACATTTCGCTTGATTGACATCTATTTTTCTGTTGGTACATTGGCCAGCATACTCATTCAATCTTCTACCAAAGCACAGCGAATGGGCGGTGTCGTGTCCAATACAACCGTCATTAGTTTGCAATCCAAAATAAAAGTGGAACTGGCAGATATTCTCAAAATTGAATCGAAAGCCAATCGAGAGGTACAGTATCCTAAAGTACAACAATATACAGAGAAAGAGATGTTGTTGCTCAAACGTTTGATTGACCGTCATAAGCGTTATCCCAATCCTGCTCACAAAAAGCTGATTAGCCAAACTTGTCAGACATTAAAAGAACAAATGGAATTGACAGACATTCCCAAAAATGAGATTGAATTTTTGAAAGAGGTGATTAGAGATTATGTAGTATTGACACGTTAGCAATAGACTAATTAGATTCCTAAAGCTATTATACTATCATTCTTTAATTAAATCCTCTTTTTTCCCTAAATTTATCCTCCCTTTAATTATAGTGATGGAACAAAAATAAATTTGGTTATCTCTTCCCAATTATTTTTAATCTATCCTGTACCAAAATTCCATATTTATGGCAGTCAAAAACAAAGCTCCCTTATCCCTAGCCAATCTCCAAAAGAAAATCAAAAAGGAAGAAATAGAAACCATTGTTGTCGCTTTTACCGACCATTATGGACGCTTGGTAGGTAAACGATTCGATGCCGAGTTCTTTGTTGAACAAGCAATAAAAGATGGCACACATGGTTGTGATTATTTGTTGACCACAGATATGGAGATGGAGCCTGTTGAGGGCTATAAATTTGCCAATTGGGAATTGGGTTATGGTGATTTTCACCTTGTGCCTGATCTCAATACCCTTAGAGAAGCAAGTTGGCAGGATAAAACAGCTTTGGTTTTATGTGATGTAATTGATGATAAGACACATAAGGCGGTTAGTGTAGCACCTCGTTCAATTTTAAAACAGCAATTGGCAAAGGCACAGGAGTCGGGTTATGACTGTTTTACTGCCTCCGAACTCGAATATTACTGTTTTGAAAACACCTATCGGCAAGCCTTTGAACAAGATTACCACAAGCTACGACCAACAGGCTGGTACCTAGAAGATTACCACATCCTACAAGGTACTCGCACCGAAAAGTTTACTGCTGCTGCACGTCGGCACCTCAAAAAATCAGGCATCCCTGTCGAAAACTCTAAAGGAGAATGGGGACTCGGACAGCATGAACTCAATATCCGCTATGCCGAAGCCTTAGACATGGCAGATAGACACATCGTTTTCAAGCAATGCCTCAAAGAAATTGCGGATGCAATGGAAATGTCTGTGACTTTTATGGCGAAATATGCGGCTGATGGGGCTGGTTCTAGTTGTCACATCCATCTTAGCCTTTGGAAAGGCAAAACCAATGCCTTTGTTGGGGATCATCAAATCGGTCCAATTATGGGTTCTGATGTTTTTCGTTGGTTTTTAGGAGGCTGGATCAAACATGTACCTGATGTCATGCCTTTTTATGCGCCAACGGTCAATTCCTACAAGCGTTTTGCGGATGGTTCTTGGGCACCGACTCGCCTTGCTTGGAGTTATGATAATCGGACTGGTGGTTTCCGGGTTGTGGGTAAAGGCAATAGTCTTCGCATCGAATGCCGTATTCCTGGAGCTGATTGTAATCCTTACCTCGCCTTTGCAGCAGCTCTAGCTTCTGGACTAGATGGCATCCAAAATCAAATTGAACCACCAGCCATTTTTGAGGGAGATATTTATGCTGCCAAACACCTGCCTCGTGTTCCTTATACTCTAGGGGAAGCGGTTGCTACTTTTGAAAATAGTGATTTTGCTAAGGCTGCTTTTGGCAAAGAAGTTGTGGAGCATTATTCGCATTTCTTCAAATCGGAGCAGGCTGCTTATAATCAGGCGGTTACAGATTGGGAAAGGAAGCGGTATTTTGAAAGGATTTGATGTTTTTAGATTTTGATTTAATAAAAAACAACCATGAGATTACAAAATAAAGTAGCCGTCATTACTGGCGGAAGTAGTGGAATTGGTAGAGCTACTGCCTTATTATTCGCTGCCGAAGGTGCAAAAGTCGTCATTACTGATGTCAATGATGCTGGCGGACAAGAAACGCTTGACCTCATTAAAGCAGCAGGCAACGAAGCCCTCTATTTTCATGCGGATGTATCTAAAGCGGCTGATTGTGAGGGCATGATCGCTTTTGCAGAAGAAAAATATGGTGCTGTGCATATCCTTTTTAATAATGCTGGAATTATGCATAGTGATGATGGTGATGCTACAGGCACCACCGAATCTGTATGGGATTTGACCATGAATATTAATGTCAAAGGTGTATTTTTAGGCTGTAAATATGGCATTCCTGCTATTCGTAGAGCTGGTGGAGGCTCTATTATCAATACTGCTTCTTTTGTTGCGATATTGGGCGCAGCTACTCCACAACTTGCTTATACTGCTAGTAAAGGAGCTGTTTTGGCGATGAGTAGAGAGCTGGCGGTTATTCATGCAAGGGAAAATATTCGAGTAAATTCCCTTTGTCCAGGCCCACTTCGCACCGAACTATTGATGAAATTCCTCAATACAGAAGCCAAGAAACAACGTCGTTTGGTGCATGTGCCAATGGGTAGATTTGGAGAGGCGGAAGAAATGGCAAAAGCTGCTCTTTACCTCGCTTCTGATGAATCTTCTTATGTCACAGGTACTTCTTTTATGGTTGATGGTGGAATTACTTCTGCTTATGTGACACCTGAGTAACGAGTGAAAAATAAGTTCCCCGATTTTGATTAGGGAAATTTGAGCCTAGA
>JAHDFT010000119.1 GCA_020628015.1 Bacteroidota bacterium | reverse complement strand
AGTGATAAATTTCCCTAACCAAAATTTGTACACTTATTTTTCACTCGTTCCTTAGGCTGTGTATTTATTAGGTTTTTTATTAGATATTATTTCATTTCATGAGATTAAAGCCTTCTGTATTTATACTGAAGGCTTATTTTTTAGGTTCTCTGACAAATTCCGTGAAAAGTTTTTTGACAAAATTGGAACAAGCCTTAAGAACTTGACAGGTCGCTCCGATGGAGCTTTTTTCCTTGTTTTTGTTTTTTCTACAAACAGTCAGGCTCCTAGGGAGCTATCAGTATTAGCTCCGTAGGAGCGACCTGCTAAGTTTAAAGGTAATCATTAAAGTCTTGTCAATAACTTTATGCTTAATTTGTTGACATTTTAATTCTTTAAATCAATATGGATTTTAAATTTATTGTCTGAAATAATTTCCCAATTAGGAAAGGTCATATGGCTTACCTCTACATTTTCAAAAAATACCATATACCCACATTTCTCAGATACATACTGATCTCGAATAGTATAAGTCAATGCAAGTGTATCTGTTCGTTCATCATGCCATTCAAAGATGAAAGTGCTTTGTGTATCATGTGGTGATAACGTCAACCGAGATTCAAAATCACCAAAAACGAAAATCTGCTCATTGCTTTCTATTGGAAAAGAAGCATCTACTGATCCTAAAGCATAAATCTCTTTAATCGGAAAATCTTCACACAATTGGTTGACGGTCTTAATCGCATAAGTTGTTAAAGTCGTATCTCCATACACAGGAGGCACTTGAATACCCAGTTCCTCCTCAATCGCATAACTCATTAATACTTCATCAGGAATCTCATCAGGTATAGGAAAATGTTCATCAATTTTTTGAGCGCAAGCTAGAGAATCTGTTACTCCTCCCATTTCAATTAAACAAAGCAACATCTGCATGACTCGTTCATTTTCCAATCGTTGTATATAATCTGCTTTTAGTTCATCTATAGCAATTTGACTATTGATGACCGTAGGCGAATTACCATCTTGAAAATCCTGACTAACCGATAAATCTAAAAAGTTTCCTGCTTCATTAAAGTTAAAAGCGTAAGTATTTAGGGAGATGGTATCTTGTAATAAGGTGTCTTGACAAGATTTGGTGAAATGAATGTGGATAGTTTCGCCAGCCATAGAGCGATTGGTAGGTTCATCAAGGGAAAATATATTTATTTCGTCACCATCACAAAGTTCATCACCACAACTGCTAAAAGTTAAGGATAGAGAAGACATAAATAAGAGTATCAAGGCAAAATAATTACTTTTCATGTGTTTTAGATTTTTAAGGATGCATCGAAAATCAATGACATCAATTTTGGAAAATTATAGTATGGGCGAATGGGTAAAGCGTATAAAAAGTCAGAGTTTGAGACAAAAAGTCAGTATAAAGTGAATTTTAATGACAAAAAGTCAGTTTGCTTTCGTCTTTTGGCACAATTTTCCACTTGGCACTCCAATTGATCTAAGAAGGGTGAACACGGAAAATGAGTAAATCAATAGTTTAATTCAAGCCAATTGATTTTTCTAGTATTCTTTAATAAAATAATTATTATTCATTAATTAATCATAAAATTACACACAATGAAAACTTTAAAGTGTAGAACTCCTAGAAACCGATTCAACAATCAATTTTCTACTGTATTTGGTCAATTCGCCAATGACTTTTTCAAAGATTTAGACCCTAATTACCGCTCTAATTATGCTAAAGCAGCAGCTAAGAAAGGAGCAAGTGTGAATATCGCAGAAAGTGATACCGCATTTGATATTGAAGTTGCATTTCCTGGTTTAAAGAAAGAGGATTTCAATATTAGTATCGAAAAAGATATTCTAAGCATTGCTGCTGAAATTAAGACGCAAACAGGGGAAACAAACGAAGAAACTGAAGCTACAACTACAACAAATACTCGCAAATATGTACGTAGAGAGTTTAGTTACAATAGTTTCAAGCGTTCTTTCTATTTGCCAGAAACAGTAAATGCCAATGCGATCTCTGCCAAGTACGAAAGTGGTATTTTGCTAGTCAACCTTCCTAAATTAGAAGAAAAAGCAGCAGATCCTAAGCGTACTATCGAGATTGGATAATTGCTTCAAACAGGTAGAAAATTTATTTTAGATCATGCAATCATAACTGAACTGAATATTTAAATAAGTGGATTCAAATTTAGTAAGGAACGAGTGAAAAATAACTGTTCCTAAGCCATTACTAATAAGTCATATAGTGATAGAAATTTCAAGAGCCATTTCGTTGAAGAGCGAGATGGCTCTTTTTTATTGTTTTGCGCCCTTTCTGATTCAAATATACTAGCTTTAATAGGAGTTTATAACCAAAAAAAATCGTCAATGTTAAATAAATAAGGAACTTTTTCCTGAGCTTATGCTTTGATAATCAATATTTTAGGCTTTGTGAACTGTTAATTTTATTTGATAGATAAATGCATAAAAAAAGGTGAATCAAATCAATACAATTGATTCAATCCACCTCTTTATGATTAGCATGTTTTGGTATAGCACTATATCAAAACAAAGCTATAGGTCAATATACGTTAATTACTTCTTAGCCAATTCTTTGGCTTGCTTCGCCCACTCATCTCGCTTAACTCTACCAGGGAAGAACTCAATGGCTTCATTCACCATATCAGCATCTTCTTCTGTAAACTTAGCGATTTGCTCAAAGCGATAAATACCTAATGAATTCAACTTTCTTTCAATGAAAGGGCCGATGCCTTTGATCTTGGTGAGGTCATCCTTTTGCTCAAAAGAAGCGATACCGAATCTCTTAAAGTTCAGTTTGCCAGCTTTAGCTTTGATGCGCTCTAAGATAGTTGATTCCTCCTTTTCAACATCTCTACCCAATAATCTCTTAGCCTGCTTTGCCCATTCGTCTCGCTTAACTCTGCCAGGGAAGAACTCAATTGCCTCGTTAATCATGTCCTCATCATCCTCGTTGAAATTAGCAATCTGACGGAATTGAAGAATACCTAGCGCATTCAATTTTTCTTCAATAAAAGGGCCGATACCCTTGATCTTCTTCAAATCATCTTTTTCTTCTATTTTGGCAGCACCGATACGGTTAAAGTCAATATTTTTTGCTCTTTCCTTCACCCGATTTAATGCCTCCTCTTTCTCAGCCAATTTCTTTTTCGCCTTTTCCGCAGCAGCCAAAGCTTCTGCCTCTTGCTCTTTTAGTAAAGCAATCTTATCACCCATTGCCTCCTGCTTCGTCTCCATAGTGTCTACCTTGACATTCAACTTTTTGAAACGAGCAAGTAATTCATCATATTTACCTTTTAAGCCACTATACTCATCCTGAGCCACTTTCAAAGCATCCGCAGAATTCTTCTCCTGATCTTCCAATTGCTTTTCCAAGCCACTCTTATCAGACTTTAAGCCTTGAATTTGACCAGTAAAGTTTTCTAAATTAGCTGCCAAGTCATCATACTTCAGCTTCAAATTATTATAGCCTTCTTGTGCATCTGCCAGATCAGTTAATTTGTTTTCTGCATCCTCTTGTTTTGCTAATAAGGTTTCATAACGCTTTTTCAGATCCAATAAAGCAATTTCTAATTGATTTTTAACATCAACGGTAGCCGTATACTTGTTGACTTCACTCTCTTTAGCTGCTAAAGCATCATTGTATTCCTTACGTAGAGATTCTAAAGAATTATTGATACGGAATTTCTCTTCTTCTGCAATCTCTTTCAGCAAGACCATTTCATCCAACTTTGCTTTGAGTTTATCATATTCAGCATCACTCTTACCACTCTTCGACTTCGCTTTCAAAGCATTTAATTCACCTAATAAGCCATCATAGTTGTTCTTCAAGCTAGAGAATTCAGAAGATAGATCACCTCTTGAGTTAATTAATCCATCATGCTCTGATCTAAGCTTGTCATAAGCATCTTGTAGCTTCATAAATCTATTACTACTCTCTTCTCTTGCATCTAATAGGTTGTCATATTTGTCCTTAATATCTGCTAAACCTTTATTAGCGGTATCTCTTTCTCCTCTAAGTTTAATTACTAAGTCATTATTAGATTGACCAGAAGATTGTAATTCATTAAATTTCAAAGCCAAAGCATCAAAATCCATTGCAGCTTTACTTAATTTTAAACTACTTGCTTCTCTTGCATCTAATAAACTATCATACTTATCTTGTAGCTTTTCTAGATTATCTTCTAAGTTCATTACTCTAGCACTACTGTCCTCACGAGCATCCAAAAGATCTTTGTATTTTTTACGTAGATGCGTCAAATCTAACTCTAAGCGAGCCTTAGCCTGATCATTATCATTTTTACTAGCATCTAAATTTGCTAGAAGGCTATTTCTTTCTGTTTCTAAGCTTGTAATTCGGCTATTGCCATCTTTCAATTGTAAATTCAGAGCAGCTAAACTATTTTGAAGATTCAATAATTTATTAGAAGATTGATTCTTCATTTTATTCAATTCTGTCTCTACATTTGCTTTTTGTTCTGTAAGATCAGAGATAACATTATTGCGAATATCCAATTCATCAACCGAACGCTGGAAACGAGTTTCTAACTCTGCATAACGCTTATCTGTTGCTTCTTTTAATAATGCTGCTTTCTTTCTAGCTGCCTCAATTTCCAAATTAAGATTAGTATTCGTTTCTTTGAATCCATCTAATTCCAAACTGAAACTGTCTCTTTCTTTTTCTAAATTAGTGACTTGTGCATTCAAATCAGCGATAGCCTTTTGCTTGCCTTTAAGATCTTCTTCTGATTTGTCCTTTAGCTTACTTAATTCAAGACTATACGCAATTTTCTCATTTTCAAATTTAGACAAACGCATTTCGCTACTAGCCTTATCTTTCTTATAGGCTGCATCTAAATTCTCAAACTTATCTTTCCAATCTGCCAATTTAGTATTAAATGCATTGCGAATATCACCAATAGAAGTACTTAACTTATCTCGCTCATCAGTCAAATTACTAATTCTTGCATCTCCTTCTTTCTTCGCCTTTAAAGTTAATTCATAATCCTTTTTCCACTTATTGACATCTCCTTTATAGCCTTCAATTTCTGCTGCTGAAGATTTTTTGAAGCCATTAAATTCTGTTTTTAAGGAGTTATTAGTTGAGATCAACCCATTATGCTCACCGACTAAGGTATTGTGTTCGCCAGAAAGTACTCTATACTTATCATTTACATTACCTAGCTCCACTTTTGTATTATCAAAATCTACCTTTAAGCCATCATGATCCTTCACCAATAAGTCGTAACGATTACGAGAATCTTTATATTGGACATCTAACTCATCATAAGCTTTGACTTTTCCATCATACTGGAGCTTTAGCTCATTGTACATAGATTTCCATTTATGCCAGAGCAACCAGCCCAATAATAGACCTGCCAAAAAGAGCAATAGTGGCCCTAAGATGCAGGTTACAATCCATGGTAAAGCTAACATGGTTAATTGATTCAGCATTTTTTGTTTTGTTTTATAAGTGATGGGACTAAAATAAATTCGACCATATGTTTGGTAGACTTTACATTTAACCCATCAGTAAATATTAATTAATTGATTTATTTTTGGAGGATTGGAGCCAAAAAGTAAGTTTTAATACAAATGATACAGACTATTTTGGCTCAAATTGAATGAAGTATAGAGAGATTATTTATTCACTACTCGAATTTCTACCCTTCTATTTTTACTTCTTCCTGATTCCGATTTATTACTAGCAATAGGACTTGTTTCGCCTTTAGAGCTAGGCTGTATGCGTTTGCCACTAACACCAATACTAGTTAATTGGTCTTTCACAAACTGAGCACGTCCTTGACCATATTTCAAATTGGCCGCAGCACTACCTACATCATCTGTATGTCCTGTAGAAATAACCTTGGCACTAGGTACCTTAGCAAGATATTCTTTAACATTAGCGAAGTATTGACGTAATTCAGGAGTTAATTTCAACTGTGTTTTTGCTGTTTCAAAATAGAGATTCTTTGGCTCAATAACCAGTTTCTCTAAGTCCTTGATGCGTTTATCAGTAGCTGCTTTGTCTGCTACTGGACGACCAGCAAAGTCATATTGGATACCACCTTTCATTTGATCTCCTTTAAACAAGCTGCCATCTGCATACAAACTATCTTCGATTTCTATTTGTCCATCTTTAGCTCCCATACCAATTAATTTACTCTCAACATTTGCTGCACGAGCTAACCCCAAGGTAGGTAATAAACTTGTATTCTTTTCACTCTTCTCATAAGCTCCAGTTACGGTCAACTGGCGTTTAGGATTTTTATTCAGGTATTTAACCATACCATCATAAGACTTTCTAACCTCAGCAGGAATAGGTTCATTGACCTTGTACTCATTTTTCTTAAATGAAATATTGGCTTTTGCTTCTGTACCAAAAGCACTTCCATCATTGATTTTCAGATTATCTCCCGTGGCAGGAATGGCAGCAATATTGTCAACTGGCTTATTTCTAAAGTTAAAATCTACACCACCATAAAGTAAATTGTCCTTGAAATTCAGGTTATTACGTAATAATCCAACTGTTTTCAATTGATCTGGATCAGCCCCTTTTGCGACCAATCGCTGTTTAATGTCCTCTGCACGAGCTACACCAAGATTATCAAATTCGCCATCGTATTTTTCATTCGATGCATAATAACCTCTAACCATTGACAAGCGATCTGGATGATCTTTTAGATAGGCAGTAAGCTTATCCAAAGCAGCATCTGTAGGATTAGGTACATTAGGATTAAAATCACTTAGAGGGAAGGTAAAATGATCCGGAGATTGGGCAATCATGTTATTTCTATCCTTAATGACTAAAGGATTTTGCACAACTTTCTCTGGAGCAGGTTGAACAGGTTTCGGCTTTTCTTCAATAGCCGCAGTTCCCGCAGCCGCACCAGCGGCTGTAGCACCTGTAGTTGCACCAGCAGCACTAGCCGTTGCTACACCAAAGCAGTCGGGGCAAGTGTATTTGTAATACAACCACAATCCTCCTAACAACATTAGAAGAAAGAGCAGGAAAAGTATCCAGTTTTTCATTTAGTGAATTTATTTGATTTGATGATTAAATTCATTATATATTTATGTGAAATATTATTAGGTTTAAACTGCAAGTATTGGGCCGATCTCTTCTCGTAATTCATCTGTAGACAGTATTAAAATGAGTGATGTAGTATTTTAACACGATGATTACCCTATCTTTGGTGAAGCTATTGATACCTATCAATTATATTTAGATTGACAGAGGAAGAGTTGAGATTTGGTTTGTAGGTCAATCTGGGTTAATGAGTGGGTGTAAATATATGCAGGATTAAGAATACTATTTTTTTATCTTATTTTAGTATTTGAAGGGAAAAAAAAAGTTATAAAATTGTCACTTTCTGAAAATAGGACGGCTATTATAAAGTTATGTCACGGTAAGCAATTGCATCATAAGGAGGAATTTTACAATTTTGTACTTACTGTTATATGTATGGGCTTAATTAACAGTAAATTATTTTTGTGAAAAATTATAATTTTTCATTTTTTTTTCTAAGGAAAAGCAAAATAAATACAATGTCCAAAAACATATATTTAATCTTTAGAAAATCAATCTAATTTGTATTAAGCGAATAATACAAACAATACATCTTTAGCTTAAACTCAATTTAAGATTTATTTTAGGCAATTATTGCTTTTGTTGCCTATAGATTTGCTCCAACATTTTCTCTATTTTCAATAAACGCAAATTAGTATGGTCAATATCTTCTTTAATGTCTTCCGCAATTTCAAAGGTATTTTCAGAAAAATCAAGGGCTTCCTCTGCATTTAGGTTGGCAGTAATCGCTTTACCAAAAATTTCCATCAATTTATTATTGAGTGATTGTTTGATTTCGTCTACATGTTTATCCAGACTTAAAAGATTATCCGAAAGCATATCCTTTTGATCATTAACCAACTCAAAAGTGTGAATCAATTTTGATTCTAGTTCTTCCGTTGCTCCCTTAAATCGTTCTAAAAACCGCCCTGTTTCCATAGATAAAAAGATCGACAATAACTGTTGTGGCTCAATGGCTTTATTGCGTCCATTTTCCCTAATCTTATAAGTGCCTCGTGCTGTACAATGAGGTTTGAAGGGGCTAGAAGGGATTTCGATGCGGTAAAATGCTTGTGCAGCCGTATTTTCAACGATGACCTCAATTTCTACAGGAGGAAAACAGCTCAAAGCCTTATTAATGATATTCAACTTATGCTTATCACTTACCTGACAACCCACAATTTTACCTTTCTGATGACCATCCGTTCCCTCATATTCATCAACACCTAAAAGTAGCGTGCCTCCACTTTCTGAATTGGCAAAAGCAACTAAATCTTCTGAATCAACTTGAGCAGTACGCTTAAAATCAACGGTCATACTCTCTGCACCATTGATTAATTGCTTAGTTCGGTTAGAAATTCCCCTATAAGTCTGCTTTTTAGAAGGCATCGGTATTTTTTTATTATAAAATATAATGATGTAATAGTGAAGTCTTACACTTACTCATTGAAAGTACACAGCTACTAACTGACCATTTTAAGCACATCAAAAAAGGGATAGTTTTGGGAGGTCATTAATGAGGTACTAAGATTTAATAATGATTTTATGACCTCATTCGATACACGATTTATATTTTTCATCCCTAAAACTTTGCTAACCATGATGTACTTAGCACTTTTTGCGATTAGTCCATTTTTATTGGCTTTGTTGTTTAAAGGATTACATTTTCTTTTCTTTTCTCCAGATAAGATACGGAAAAAATATGCCAATAAAGAAGTATCTATATTGGTTAAGAAATATCCTGAAGCAGATACTCGCCAATTTCGTACAGCATTCCTTCAAATAGGTATGGTACTCGCCATTGCCATAACGCTTTATGCTTTTAATTATAAAGAGCATACAGCTACAGAGGGTTCAATAAATTTTAATTTTGAAGAAATTGAGGAAGTGGAAGAATTACCCCCTCCAACTCGAACACCTCCACCACCGCCACCTCCGCCGCCGCCACCTCCAAAGTTGGAGATTTTGGATGATGATTTGGAATTGGAGGATGAACCAGAAATTAGAGAGGAAGAACCAGACGAGGAAACAGAAATCGAAGAAACCGCTCCACCACCAGTAGAACCTGTGGATACTACTAATGTCAATTGGGATCTTCCTCCTGCACCGCCTCCTCCGCCACCTCCACCACCCAAACCACCTAAGCTAACGATCAAAAAAGTGCTTCCACCACCACCGCCACCTCCTCCACCGCCGCCTCCACCGCCGCCTCCACCAGCACCTAAAGTAGAGGACATACCAGAGGAGTTAGATGATATTGATGAAGAAATTGAAGAGGAAGTTATTCCAGAAGAAATTGAAGAGGAAACGGTAATCATCGAAGAGCCAGAGATTTTTAAGATTGTAGAAGAAATGCCTCAATTTCCGAAAGGGGAGAAAGCTATGCGAAAGTTTTTACAAAAACATACCAAGTATCCAGCAATGGCGAAAGAAAATGGTATTGAAGCAACAATATATGTCTCTTTTGTAGTATTGGAAGATGGTACCTTGTCTAATATAACTATTCCTAGAAACTCTGCTAGAACTAAGCTTTTAGAAAAGGAAGCGATTCGAGTAGTTGAAAAGATGCCTAAGTGGAAGCCTGGTAAACAAAGGGATAAAGAGGTGAAGGTTTATTTCACCCTCCCTTTCTCTTTTAACTTGAAGTAAATCACGATTTCACAAGCACTCATTTTAATTAATAACCCATGAAGAAACCGTCCATTAATGCCAGCTCTATGGCAGATATTGCCTTCTTATTACTCTTGTTCTTTTTAGTGACCACAACCATGTTTGTAGATAAAGGGATTGCTACGACTTTACCCGTTTATGTTCCCCCAGAAGCCTTGGTTAATGTGCCAGCGAATGATCGAAATGTATTGGAGATTTTGGTCAATGCTAAGGATGAATTATTAGTAGAAAAAGAACTAATTGCCCTTAATGAACTCAGGGGTATTACCAAAAAGCACATTAACAATCATAATCAAGATAAAGCCTATAGCATTAGCCCAGATAAAGCCATTGTCTCTATTAAAAATGATCGAGGCACGTCTTATGAAACTTATATTGCTGTGCAGAATGAAATTCGAGCAGCTTATCGAGAATTAAGAGATAACTATGCTGATCAACAATTCAACAAGTATTATCAACAATTGAATATCGAGCAACAAAAGCAAGTTAGACAAATTTATCCTTTGAGAATTTCAGAAGCAGAACCCAATCAAAATTAATAAGTGAAATAATGTAATCTTAATCACCCACTCTTTTTTCATTATCGCTGAATTACTCATTTTATATTTAATAAAGACCTTTTGATAGTTATAGAAATACTATTGAAAGGTCTTTTTGTTTTTAATTCATTATAAAGAAAAAACAAGCCTTATCGGGAATATTCCCACTTTAAAAAGTCTATTATACGAACAGATAATTCGGAGACTATTTTTTAGATAAAATAATTGGTTTTTTACTGAAAAAATGAACTATTAAGCGTTTATTATTGTAAAATTACGGGTAGCAAAATAATGGATGTATTTTTGCATAAAATGCTAGTAAAAAATGCTAGAATAGCATTTAATTATACGCTACAGACCATCAATAATTAACCATGCGAATTATCTTATTTACAGGAAAAGGAGGTGTTGGGAAGACAACAACAGCAGCAGCAACAGCCGTACAAGCTGCCAAACAAGGCTACAAAACTTTAGTGATTTCTACCGATCCTGCACATAGTTTATCAGATGCACTAAACCTCGAACTAGGACCTGAGCCAACCTTCATTGATGACAATCTCTATGGACAAGAGTTTGATGTATATTACTCCATGAAAAAATACTGGGGAAATATGCGACAGATGATGTTGACCATTTTCAAATGGCAAGGTGTAGAAAATATTGTTGCAGAAGAGTTATCTGTATTACCTGGTATGGAAGAAGCCTCCGCTTTTCTATGGATTGAAAAATATTATCGAGAAAAAGCCTACGATGTACTAATTATTGATAGTGCGCCAACAGGAGAAACCCTTACTTTACTTACATTACCCCAAGCCACGAAGTCTTGGCTAACAAAGGCATTTCCTGGACAAAAAACCGCAGTCAAAACGCTTGGTTTTATGGTGCGTAAGACAACAGGAGTTCCTTTGGATAAAGGTTATGCTGAATTAGAGAAATTATTTGATAAACTAGAATACATCCAAAAGGTCTTTGTTGATGCTTCGGTTTGTTCAATTCGCCTAGTAGCGAATCCTGAAAAAATGGTGATTCAAGAGGCAAAACGGGCTTATACTTATTTGCAATTGTATGGTTATAATGTAGATGGAATTGTTGTGAATCGAGTATTGCCAGAATCTGCCGCAGATGGTTTATTTAAAAAATACGTAGAAGCACAGCAAAACTATTTAAAGGATATTGAAGAAAGTTTTGACCCCTTGCCCATTTTCAAAGTACCACATCTTGGAGAAGAGGTCTTTGGTTTGACATTATTAGAAAAAATTGGAGAGACAATTTATCAAGACCAAGATCCTACGGTTGTTTTACACCAAGAAAAGCCGATTCAAATAGAAGAACACAAAAAAACTTATGAAATAAAGATAAAATTGCCGTTTATAAAGGAAAATGATTTTGAATTAAAAAAATATGGTGACGAAGTGGTGATAGATGTAGGAAATCGAAGGAAAAAGATTTTTCTCCCTCGCTTTGCTAACTTTTTACAAATGAATAAATACGAATTTAATGATCCCTTTTTACACATCTGGCTGGATAAGGCGTAAGTGATGGAACATCGTTATTGTAGATTAATGGTTAGGAAAACAGCGAATAACTACTGATTTTCTAAGAGTCCTTATTGCTATTGTCTAGCGAATACCTTAATTTTATATTCAGTAATGTTACTGGCATAGTAACATTTACTTCAACAAAAATAACCAAACAATGAGTAGTTTAAATAAAGTTTTATTGATTGGACGTTTAGGGAAAGACCCTGAAATGTATCATTTTGATAGTGGTGCTATGAAGGCATCTTTCTCTTTAGCCACTTCAGAAGCATATAATAATCGAGATGGACAACGTGTAGAAACCACCGAATGGCATAATGTGGTCATGTGGCGTAAGCAAGCAGAATTAGCTGAAAAATATTTGCGAAAAGGAAAGCTGATCTTTGTAGAAGGACGCATCCGTACTCGTTCTTGGGAAGACCAAGACGGTAAGAAACGTTATATTACTGAAATTGAAGCATATAACTTCAAAATGCTAGGATCACGTAGCGAGAGTGAAGGCGGTGGAGGTAGCTATCAAGCAACCGCAACTACAACAACTGCTAATGACTTTGCTGCTTTACAAGATAGCACACCAACTCCTACTTCTACTGTCAGTAATGATGTGGATATGGAAACGGATGATTTGCCATTTTAAAGTAATTTGAAATAAACTAGTTCTAAGATATTTTGGGGTGAGTTTATCTTTGGTATGATATATCTTTTATTCCAGCCCTGAAG
>JAHDFT010000118.1 GCA_020628015.1 Bacteroidota bacterium | reverse complement strand
CCTTCAAGGGTGATGATAAAGCCTTCTATATAATTTTGAGCTTGACAAATATTGGTAGAAATGAATAATAAGACAAAAGCTATTAGCCTAATTTGAATAGCTTTGTTTTTGGGGAAAAGACAATAGTTCATAATAGATTTGAGTTTATCTAAAAATACTATAATAAATACAATTTCCTATGCAATATCATTCCTTTTTATCTCCTGAAAAAAAACATAAAATCACCATTGTCCTACTAGAAAAACAAGCCTTGCATGTATAAGTGATTGCCTATCAAATAATAAAGCCCTGACTCTTATAATAAGAATCAAGGCTTTACTATTTGATTTTTAACTTTAAAAATCAGTCAAATTCAAACATTTTTACTCTTCAATGTCTTTATTTGCCAATTCAGAGTTGATTTTCTCAATCAATTGAAGTGTTTCATCAGCACTAGACCCATCTGCTTTTGCTAAGGCAACAGCTACTTTAGCCATTTTTAAAGCTTCTTTTTTCTCACCTAGTTTATAGTGCAAAGCAGCTTGTGTATCTGTATTGTAGTAATTTTTATCCAATGCTACTGATTTCTTAGCCCACTTTAAAGCCTGTGCCAATAGTTTCGCATCCTCCACTTGCTCATAGAAAGTCCATGCAACAGAATTGAGTTGTGTCCAATCTTCCATAGCAAATTTATCTACCCAAGTACTAGCAACTGTAGCAAATTTAGCCCAGTTTTTACTTTTTTGGTGGAACAACATTTCAAGGCTTCCATTTAACTTTTCTGCTTGGTCTGGCATGTTTGCTTTTACATAAGCCAAAGCATCTGTCAAACCTTTTTCATTACCTGCACCAGCAGCATTATACACTCTTTGCTTCATTACCCCAGCAACTGTATTGGTCAATTTCTCCGTACCCATTTTTTTGAGCAACTTTTTCTTATGCTTTTTATTCATCATAAAGTCAAAAACCTGATCACTAAATGGAGCCGCATTCATTACCAATTTCATCATATCCATAGATTTGAGGTCTTTTTTAGTTAATAAACCTCCTAGATCATTGGCTATATTTTGAAGTAATCCTCTGTCTAGTGCTTTATAAGCAGCGTTGAAAGCATTCATTAAGAAAGTTTTATCTTTTTCTCCACCTTCATAACGTTTTTTCAAAGAATAAAACTGCTTATTTGTATCCATAGCATCTGTTCCATCTGCAATAAACTCCTCTGCTGGCTTATAGCCTGCTGCACGGTGTAATGCCTCTCCATCTGCATTGATGTATACAAAAGTTGGATAACGCTGGATATTGTATTTTTCTGCGACCATTGGCCCTTCTCCTTTCTCCATATCCATTTTCACATTGATGAAGTTTTTATTATAAAACTCCCCTACACTTTCTTGTGGAAATATCTCTTTAATCATTTTTTTACATGGTCCACACCAAGAAGCATAACCATCTAAAAAAATTGTTTTATTTTCTTTTTTAGCCATTGCTAAAGCCTCTTCCCATGTACCTTCAAAAAAATCAATCCCTTCTCCTGATTTTTGAGCAAAAGTACTTCCCGATAAGCAAACCAATAGGAATACACTCAATAAAAATTTTACTGTTTTCATACTATATTCGTTTTATAAAAATGATTTATCTTTAAATGCATACACAAACATTAACTGCTTGTTATATAAGTGACAGGGTAAATAATTTTGCATATGCAATATACTATTTTTAATTGGCTTATGACAGCTCTTAAATCTTCTTAACATCTTTGTGTTAATAAGCAGACATTGTCATATTGGTCCCAAACAAAGACCAGAAATGTCATAATTCACCAAAATAATGCTATTACATCAAAAACTTAACGCAAATTTTATTCTCAACTCGGAACTTATTGTTACTTTTGTCGTTCAATAGTTAAGTATTATTTTAACTAGATTCTGTAAGTAATGGTTTAGATAGTAATTAAAATGGTACAATTATTTCTAAACTTAGGAACAGTAAAAAAATAAATTAGGCATTTTTGTTTGGTCAATTTGTAGCTAGATGAGGCAAAAAACGTAGACGATGCGAGCATCGGCGAGGAGCCTTGTAACGAAGTATAGCTACAAATTAAACGACAAGATGTTGGCTTATTTTTTAGCTGTTACTTAAAGCAACAACACAATTTATACCATAATAAGAAGCTCTTTAATTATCCAATGCTCTGTAATTATGACTTGCCAGCTTTCTCGCCTTCACTTTGGATACCGCTATATTTAGTTTCTTTTTTGGTACCGATTGTCAATGCTGATTTATTTTGGTGCATAGCATTGGTACAGTAAGCCTTTCTATGATTTGTTTATCATCAAAATAAGTAAGTGATGGAACAGAAATAAATTAGGCCATATTCCTTATTATTTAGCCTAATACTGCGTTGCAAAAATATTACGTACATTCCATGTATGCGCTATTTTTGCGCCTTGTCTTAGACTAAATAATGTGCAGAATATTTTGGCCTAATTTATTTCTAATCCATCACTAACAGTAAAAAAAAATCAAGATTTTGATTGGCAATTTTTTACTCGTTATTAAAAGAATCACCAATTGAAGTAGCAAAGTGTCATTTGCCAAGACCTATGACCGACCGCCTATTTCGTATTTAATTAATCTTTTAAAAAATGTAGATGAAAGGAAAGAAGAGTAGTAATAAGAAAAAACCTGGAAAAGCTTTAGAGAGAAAAATTCTAAGTCTATTCACTAGTGAGCCAAGTCTCAAAATGATGGTGAAAGATTTAATTGGGAAGATGGGCAAAAATCGTTATGCTAAAGATGATATTGCCAAAGCAGCCAACCAGTTATGGAAAAAAGGTATCCTTGATAAAGAAAATGCCACATTTTTCTTAGATAAAAGTAATCCCACCCATAGAGGAAAATCTAATAATAACAACAATAATAATAGACAAAAAACCATAGAAGGTATTGTTGATATGACTGCTAGTGGAGCAGCTTATATTGTTTCAGATAGTATCGAAAAAGATGTCTATGTGCCACAAGGTAGAACTGGTAGGGCATTTAATGGAGATCGGGTAAAAGTGAGAATCTTCAAAAGTCGTGGACGAGGTAGAAAACTCGAAGGAGAGATTGTGGAGATTGTTGAAAGACGACAATCCCAATTTACTGGGCTGATCAAAATTTCTAAGAGCTTCAGTTTTTTAATTCCAGATCGTCAGGATCTGAATGTAGATATTTTTATTCCACAAGATAAAATCAATGGTGCACAATCTGGCGATAAGGTTTTAGTGCAGATTGTAGAATGGCCTAAAAACAAAAAAAGCCCTGTTGCCGAAGTGGTGACCATATTGGGTAAACCAGGTGAGCATAATGTAGAGATGCAATCCATTCTAGTAGAAAACGGCTTTCCGCTTACTTTCCCTACCGCCGTTCTACAAGCAGCAGATGACATTCCTATCACCATTTCAGAAGCCGCTTTAGATGGTCGCTTAGATTTTCGATCTGTACCAACCTTTACCATTGACCCTAAAGATGCCAAAGATTTTGATGATGCCTTATCTATTCGCAAATTGGATAGTGGCAATTGGGAAGTCGGTATTCATATTGCTGATGTGAGTGCATATGTTCCAGAAGGCAGTATATTGGATAAGGAAGCCTATAAGCGTTCGACTTCTGTTTATTTGGTAGACCGAGTGCTACCTATGTTCCCAGAAAGAATCTCTAACCTCATTTGTTCCCTCCGTCCCAAAGAAGATAAACTTTGTTATTCTGCTATTTTTGAATTGACAGAAAATGGAAATGTCTTGACTCGTTGGTTTGGACGAACCGTTATTAATTCAGATCGACGATTTAATTATAAAGAAGCACAAGGTATTATTGATAGTGGTGAAGGAGATATGGCAGGCGAGCTACGCATTCTTAATGATATTGCTAAAAAGCTCCGTCTAAAAAGAATGCAGGCAGGGTCGATTAATTTTGGTAGCGAAGAAGTCCGTTTTATCTTAGATGATACAGGCAAACCTGTTGATTTGTATGTCAAAGAAATTTTAGATACCAATTTATTAGTCGAAGATTTTATGTTGCTTGCTAACCGTACTGTTGCTCGTTATATCAATACTTGTCGAGTCAATGGTCAAGCGGTTCCTTCAGTAAATCGAGTCCATGCCTCACCAGATATGGAAAAACTGGATGATTTCAAGCGTTTTGCAGCTAACTTTGGTTACAAGGTGCAATTTGACCAACCAGAAACGGTTGCTGAAAATATGAATAAACTGCTGGCTGAGGTTAAAGGAAAACCTGAAGAACAGGTATTGAGTACACTAGCCATACGGTCGATGTCCAAAGCAGCTTATTCTACTCAGAATGAGGGACATTTTGGTTTGGCTTTTAAAAATTATGTTCATTTTACCTCTCCTATCCGTCGTTATCCGGATGTGATGACCCACCGCATTTTGCAGAAAATTTTACATCATCCTAGTGCCATTAGTTTTAATGCAGAAGCATTGGAGAAAAAATGTGTACATAGTTCGGCTATGGAACGTAAGGCACTTAGTGCAGAACGGCAATCTATTAAATACAAACAAGTAGAATTTTTACAAGATAAGATCGGTGAGGTTTTCGAAGGGGTGATTTCTGGTGTTACTAAATTCGGTTTTTTCGTCGAATTGAAGGAGAATAAATGTGAAGGTTTGGTTCGTCTTGATTCGCTTTATGATGATATTTACTTTTTTGATGATGCTCGTCTACAAATTGCAGGTAGAAATGCAGGTAAAATTTACCGAATGGGCGAATCAGTAAAGGTGAAGGTCATTAATACAGATCTTACCAAACGAGTGATTGATTTTGAGGTGGCGTAAAAATATTTATGATCATTAATCAAAAAACCAATAACTAATAACATAACCTTTTAATTACCATGAAGAGAAAACGTACAGGAAGATTATTCGATATTATTCAAGGAGCTATTGATGTGGCTCAGGAAGCCAATAGGAAAAACCCTGATGAGCCAACTGCTTCGGGTGGACTTTTCGATGTTCTGCGAGAACGAGTAAAAGAAGTGCAACAGGGGCAAGGACAAAGACCTACACCTGTTAATCCTAGAAGCAGCGGCGGAAGAACACGTTCGGGAAGTGGCACAGACGGTTATCGTCCAGGTACAACCCGTCGTTCTAATCCTAAAAATATCTTTGATATTTTATTGGAAAGAGTAGAAGATACTAGACAAGCGAATGAGCAAAATCCAGATGAGGAAACTGCTCCAGATTCTATCTTTGATTATATCAATGAAGAGATTGAAAAAGGTAGAGAAAGACAATCAAGAAGGGGATTAGACGAGGTGATCGAAGAGTATAATATCGACATTACAGGCATTCGCAAGAGCGATCTTCGCCAAATCAGAGAAGATTTTTTGGAGGAAAGAGAGTTCTTGTTCAAAAAATATGCGAAACGTTTAGAAGCCAATGCGAATAGAAGAACGAGTAGAAAAGGTAAAGGTGGAGGATCTATTAAAAGCATCCGTATAAAATAATCGTACTGCATTTGATAAGGAACGAGTGCAAAATCATGGAAACGGGAAATAATATATTGAATATTATTTCCCGTTTCTTGTTACTACCAGACAATAGATTTTCTAATCCTCCCAACTACCATCATACTTTTTCATTCTTATCTCTAAATTACGGTCTATATCTATTTTGGTTTGTACCACTTTTGTACAATTATTATATTGATTAACGGTAAACTCATCAAAATCCTGAATGTAAGTATGATCTTCAAAAGTTTGGAAATCTAACCATAGATCATTTGGTGATAAACGCAATACATCAAAAGTTTGGCTTTCTATATATCTGATTGGTGCCCCGTCAACACTAATATTTTCGGAATCTATCATTGGAAAATTTTTGAAGGTAATTGCCCATTTATCTTTATAAGTATCTTCCCAATACCAAGCATTACCTCGTGTAGAAAAACTCCCCTCTACTGTAGCAGAACGACCTGTATCAAAAAAATTATAATCGCCAAAACAGGTATATTCGCCTCCTCTGGTAATTCTAATGCGATACCTTAATTTAATGTCATAAGCAAAAGATTGATCATCCACAAAGTTATTATTGACAACTGTACTTACAATAGCCGTATCTTTGTAAGTATCCTGTCGAAAAAGATTCTTGACTCTTGTACCTGTAACCCCCGCTGTATCACAAACAGCAAAGTTAAAGTTACTTGTAATTTGCTCGGTACTATTTTCTGTATAGTAAAACTCTGCTAATTCCCAATCTTCATTAATTAATTTATCTCTTTTACCCAAAGAAATTAAAGGATCTTCCGCACCAGTTCTACCACAACTACTCACTATACTACCAGTCAGCACCAATAAAAAAAGGACATAGAATTTATTTTTTTTCATTTCGATGTACTATTTATTTTTCACTCGTTACTTAGTAACAGCTAAAAAATAAACCAGCATCTTGTTGTTTAATTTGCTGCTATAATCGTTAGGACGGGTTCCTCGACGATGCTCGCATCGCCTACGTTTTTTGCCTCGTCTAGCCACAAATTAACCGAACAAACATGCCTAATTTATTTTTTGCTTGTTACTTATCACTTATTTTTTTATTAGAGCAAAATTAGGAATAAAATATTGATTATCGCTATCTATTGCCCGTAAAACTTTAAGCTGCTTAGTCAAGCTTCTATCCAATCACTAGGCAAATTAACCATTTATAGTACTTAATAAGACAAATGGCAAGAAAATTGAATGCTAATAGTAGACATAGTAAATAAAAAAACAATACAGCATTGATTTTTATCTATTGCTTCGGAACATGATATAAGATATTTGTTTCTTTATTTATATTGATTTAACTCCTAATATTACACCCCCTCTCCCTAGCTACATCAAACAACTCACTGCAACATTTAGTACAAGAATTCAATCATACATACTTATTAACTACTAGCAAAAAACTCCGCTGTCATTACAATAATATAATGATGACTAAACACTACACCAACGATCAAAAAATATGTCAATATGTCAATATTAAAGCCTATTAACTTAGAGTATTTGAAGAATATTAGTGGCGGTGATGACCTTTTTTTTAAAGAAAGTGTTGAAATGGCCACGATTCTTATTCCTAGCCGAGTTGCTGCGATCAATCAAGCATTGAAAGCACACTCTTATGATGACTTGTACCAAGCGGCGCACAAGATGAAATCAACTGCCCGTATGATTGGTATGCCTTGCGATTTACTAGAACAAATAGAGCATAAAGCACAAGCTCATTCTCCCATTGATGAATTAATGAGAATTGTTCGAGAAATCACCCTAATCAGTAAGGCAGCAGTTCGAGAATTGCGTTCTGCATTACGTTAATCTACTACACAAATTTAACTTTAAGGAACAGTAAAAAAAGAGTATTTTTTTACTGTTCTTAACTCATTCCTAATTCATCCCTTTGGTCTACTCATTTGTACATTATAATCATGTACAAAGCTTAAAGTAGCATTTAGGTATCCTCAACTCTCAACAATATGACAATATTAATCGCCGAAGACGAAGAGCTAATGCTCAAAACATTGGCCTATAGAATGGAAAAAATGGGGCATGAAGTACATACTGCTCCAGATGGTCAAAAAGCCATTGAATTACTAGAACAAATCCAAGTTGACCTTTTGATAACCGACATTATGATGCCTTTTGTAACAGGGCTGGAATTGATCTCTCATATTCGGATCAATCAACAAAGTAATATTCCTATTATCGTTTTATCGGTGGTAGGTATGGAAAATGTGGTGATGGAGGCCTTCAACTTAGGAGCTGATGATTTTATTACCAAACCTTTTAGCCCAGGCGAGCTGAGTTGTCGGGTAAAACGGTTTTCGACCAAGCTAGTGCGCTAAAATAGTTAGATGTAGATTGGGGGTATTGAACCAATGTTGTCAATACCTTCCAATCATTTTTTATTATTACTTAATTTTACTTAAAATAATAATTTTTTCATTATGGAATGTATTTAGAATTTGATATTATAACCTAGATTTAGGGTACCTACCCACAAATAATTCCCTCTTTGGAAGCTTGTTTCTTGGTGAACAAGAGCCACACTCATATTTATGGTATTTCGGAAATCTAATGTTCGATGTAATGCCAAACTGATGCTATTGGCTCTGAAAAAATAAGGCTTTTCGACAAGTAAACCTAAATTTGCTTGTACTCTATCATCTATCTTAAAGCCTGTTCCAGCCTTTAATTCTGCAAAGTGTTTGCCACTACCATGATATTTTCGGACAGCGATTATAAAAGACTTGGAGGCTCCAATTTCATTGGGGGTAAGGTACATTCTACCTGAAATCATATAATTGCCCAAGTATTTGAGCAAGGAAAAAGTATAAATCGTTGTCTGCTGATCTTTTCCACCAAAATATAGTTTGCGAAAGCCTAGAGAAACCTCTATACCTTTGGGGAGGTTGTTGAATAATTCGATAGCTAGGCGGTGATCTGGAAAGAGATTACTCTTGGAATAACCATAATTAACATAAGCATATAATCCTTTGCCTATCTTAGGATACATGTCAAATTCCCATTGCCAATCCTTTTGCCCAAACTTATTGGCATAATTGGCATTCAATAAAATTGTTCCTAGTGGTGTTTTTTGTTTAAAACTAAATCGTGCAGATTGCATGGGCGCAAAAATGGCACTATAACGTTGATACGTATAACTTGCCGATGCTGCATTCTTAAAACTCTTCGTTTTTGCTTTCCGTAATAGAACTCGTACTTCCACCTCTTCCTTTTCTTTCAGCAATTCCCTTAATAATAAAATCGCTTTCCGATACTGTTCCAATCCAATCAAAACTTTGGCTTTTTTGATACGCATAGGCCGATCATCAGGGTAATAACTCAAGCCTTCTTCTATCACCGCCAATGCTGTTTCAGGATGTTTTGACCACATCTCTAGATCGAATAATGCCTTGATCGCTTCCTTATTACCAGGTTGATCCGCTAAAACCCAATGAAAAGCGGCTCTCCCTTCTTCATATAATTTATCCCAAGTGTAGGTACGTCCCATTAATAAACGTACTTCATGCCGCTTGGGATGTTCTTCCAATATTTGTAGACACAATTCACGAGCTTCAGCTCTTTGTCCAGAAAAGGCTTTTTCTCTAGCCAATTGAAATAATTCTGCTGTAGATAAGTTGCTTAATGCTGTTTGTGCTTGTAATTGGTAGACATTGAGGCATACAATAAGCATCAAAAAGCCAGCATACTTATAATAAGTAAATGTTAGTGTCCTTTTTTTTATAAACTGCTGTCTAATTTTTAGGAAAAAGTTGGTCATGTTTTATTGCTTGGGCTTTTAATAATGGAACAAAAAACGATGCTACTTTTGAGCCAATACCAATCGTTTTTGAATTGCCTTAGCTACTCTGTGATCGGGTTTTTCTACTAGAAAATCATTGACCAATTTATAAGCCTTTTGACTTTGCCCAACCAATTCTAATGCTTTGATTTTTCCGATGATAAGCCCTTCAAATTTAGGATTATAACTCAAACTTGCTTCCGCCGCTTCTAGGGCTTTATCCGCTCTTCCTGAACGAATTTCCGTATTGACCAAAGCTACTGCTGCATCAGAATAATCTGGGGCCATTTCTAAGACTTTGCAAAAATGATCCCTAGCAATTTTATACTTATTTTCCCAAAGATAAGTCCGCCCTTGTAAGGTACGCACATCGTGATATTGGGCATTTTCTTTTAATAAAAAACCTGTTATCCGCCTAGAAACGCCAAATTCTCTATTAAATGCATGTTGTCGAGCAATTTCAAATAATTCTTCATAGGTATAAGCCGCTAATTTTTCATTTGTCCATACGGCAGCTATTCTTTTTGCTTCAACAGAAGTATCATTTATTGCCGTTTGTACAATCTGGACTTCTTTATTTTTAAGTAAACTTGGTTTTGTTTTGCTTGCTACTGCATAAGTTACTTCCTTTGAATTAGGCATTAATTTATTTTCATAACAAACATACTTATTGAGGGCCTTAAAATCCTCAAATCGCTGCTTCAATATTTGTTGAATGGAGTCATTCTGATAAGCTTCGATATACAAATCCTTATACACTTTGTATAATTGATCACCAGATAAGAAATATTCTCCACTCACAAAATCCATCAATTGGTTTTTATTTCGCATCAGAGCTAATTCCTTAGTATTCCTAAAATCTGGATGCATATCCATAGCCTCTCCCATCCAATGGGTATAGGCTGGAATTTTTAAATCATACTGATCTCTTAGAAAAGCAGCTATAGAGGGGCTAATGTCCATGTGTGTGGAGACGGCTCTTATGGTTTGTGGCTTTTTCAATAAGGGGGAATAGATTAATAATGGCACTCGAAAACGGTCAATTTGAGTGCTTAGGGGAATGCCATCCATGCGGTGATCGCCTGTAATAATAAAAATGGTATGGTCAAAATCTGCTCGTTTAGCATAATCTGCAAAGAAATCCTTGAGGGCATCATCTCCATAGAGTGTAGAGGCGTAATTTTGCTTGTATTTTTGATATTTCTCCTTTTTTGCTTCATCAAAACCCAATTTTGTCATGTGTTGATCCATGATTTTAAAATAGGCTTCTTCTTCATCAAATCGGTAGGGATCGTGTGTGGTGAGGGTTAAATAGACATCAGCTCTCGCTTTGGCATCATTATCTGATAGAATTTCCAGACTTCTACTAAACAAGGCTTTATCAGGATAACCCCAAGAAAAACCTTTATCATTACCTCCCATTTTGGTGTACTTTCCTCCAAAATTATGCTGTCCCTGCATGAAGTCTAAACCATGTCGTTTGAAGAAAATATCTCTTTTATCAAAGTGAAGTGGACCGCCATAAAAGAAATTGGTTTGATAGTCATTATCTTTTAAAATGGATAATAAGGCTTGATGTGTGGGCATTTCTTCTCCCATTTCTAAAAAACCATGATCGGCATAAGGTGTAGCCGCAAAAAGGGAAGGCAATACGCCAAAGGTTCGCCCTGTGGTACTGAGAAAATTAGGGAAATAGAGGCTTTCTTGGGCTAGGGAATCAATGAAGGGGGTGAAGCTCCCTAGATAGGCATTTTCCCCAGAAAAAGCACTGCTTAAACCCTCCACAATAACAAAAACCAAATTCGGTGGCTGATCTGCATTATTGAAATGCGCTCCTAGTACATCAGGCGTTTCGTATTTATGCCACAATGGATAATCATTTTCTCCTTCCACAACAGCAAGTGGCTGTATTTCCTCCTCATAATGCTTAAAAAAATCACTAAAGAAATACTGTACCTTATTAGTAACAATATAATATTCCGCATTCGTTTTGTAATGACTAATGACTGGACTCGAAAAGGACATTAATAAAATCGACAATAAACAGCCACCTAGAAAAACGGCTACCCATTTTAGGGCAAATTGAAAGCGATTAAAAAATAAAGGCAGGAAAAAAGTCAAAGCCAGGAAAAATAAGGCTCCTAGTAAAACAAAGCTTCCTCCTCCACTACCATTATTTGCTTTAACCGCAATCATCATTTCCTCTGTTTCATAACCAAAGACATCCACTCCCATTGGTACAAGGGTGACGGTAAAGTATTTTACAAGGATCAAATAACTGACAGTAACCAAAAACAAAGTAAAGGTATACACCTTCAGCCCCCAATTTTCATTCTTCCAGCTCACCAATAAATAAGGAAGAAGCAATAAAATGGAGGCATAGAAATAGAAAAAGAGATCATAACCCAAACCTAACCAAAATAATTCAGGAATATTAAGCGGCAAATCGTGTTTAATGCTTATACTAAACAATTCATAAATTCTAAATAGGATAATTAAAATTAATAAACTACAATTGATGCCTACAAATTTCTGACATTTCGCCAGAAAAGCGGTTTGTGTTGCAGGAGATATTTTAAGAGAAGATAGCATATAGTATATTATTGTAAAATGATTCAATTAGTATATACAACAGTAGATTACTGAGTAACAATTGTTTCATTTCATTAAGTCAATCAATCATTGCGTTGCGTTCTGATCATTCATCTAAACTATATTCATACAAAAAAATGCAATATAATTAATGCTAAGTTTTTTCTTATAAGTGGCTATATTGGTTATACTGATTATGGAGGGTTGGTGTTACAAGCTTGGTGATGTGTAGTAGTTTAAGCATGTCTTCTATTTTTAGCTCTTCTCTTCAACAGATGATACAAAGCAAACAACACAATAACTATAGGCAACATCACCATAAATATCTTAAATATAGGCACATCAAAAGAATACACCGTTCCCGTAATTTTCCAGTTGACCATATGATACATGGCATAAAACCAAGATATAATACAAGAGAACAGCCAAGTTATAAGGATGGGTGAAAAGAAGAAGAAACCCTTTAAGAATTTTTGCTTATGTATATCTGAAGGCATTGTTTGATTTGTCATTTTAGTTTTCCTTTTATTGGTTATTAAGTGTGTTTTAATCAAGCGACTGGTGTTATGTAAAACATAGATTTATGTATCATCATTTATCCATTTCCTTGATGACTTCTTCCTTCATCTTCTTTTCCTTGATGAAAAGAAGCAAAAATCAAGACTGTAT
>JAHDFT010000001.1:33034-58480 GCA_020628015.1 Bacteroidota bacterium | reverse complement strand
ACTCGTATCACACCATAAGGCGACAATAGATCTACATCTTTTCGCTCATATAAGGTATCTCCTAAGTAAGCAAACTCTTCATGTTCATGGTGGGGTAAATCTTTTACTAAAAAACGCACATCCGCCAAAGGCATATTCCATTCTAAAGCCAAACGTTCAGCAGAAGGTTCTAAAAAAGAAATGTATACCAATTCCAAAAGATAATGCAATTCTTTTCTTTTAAAATCAAAATCAGACTGAATATCTCTTACAGTTCTAATTGCTTCTAATTGTTCTCCCTTTATTACTTTAAGCGAATCAAACTTTTTCAAAGAAAGAAAACCAGCTCCTAAGTTTTCCTTTAACTCTAAAGGTGCACAAAACAAACTTTGCATAGAGGTTTCATGACACCACAAACATTTACTGGGTTTTCCAGCTCTGGTAAACTTATTATCTGCAAAAGCTTTTAATTTCCCTTTATAATCATAAACCGCAAATCTAAATTGCCCATTATCCATTAAATCATAAACTTCAAATTCTTCTGCATCCGCAAAATTTTCCCTTGTTCGTTCATCTCCCTCTGCACTAATAAAAGCCAAAGTAGCCTTATCCCCATCCAAAAATTTAAAATAACGATCTTTAGAAGAAATACAAGAACTTCCTTTGGGTAAGATAACTGTCTCTTCACTAAAATGATACTGACTAGTAAAATCAAGTAGCTGTTTGGGCATAGCTGTAATTTCATAATAATGCCAAGAGCTATTCAGGGTTAAAACTACTAAACGTCCAAGATCAATACTTCCCATTTTTTGATATTCCTCACTTTTTCGCAATACCTCTAATATATGGTCGAATGCTTTTAAAGCTTTTTTTGAAAAACCCATTTCTCCTATATCTAACAGTATTACTGTTTCCTCCTCCCATTGTATGATTCTGTCTTTGGCATCAAGTGGTAAATCTGCTCCTAAAAAAAAGCCCCACCAAAATATCGCTGAGTTGATTTTGTTTTTATTTTGTAATTCATAGGCTTTTGACCACCTTACCTTAATTTGAAGCTCAAGTTCTGCAATATTCACCTCTTCTACAGTATTCTCCTTACTGCATTTATTACTCATCAATAACAATGTAAAAAATAAAATTACGATATAGCGCATAGGCAGACTCAAAAGCTGTTAATTTTTGTAAAATTTAGCTAAAGATACTTTTTTTTATACAAAAAAGGCAAATTTACTTTTAATCTCCAAGCCTCTATACATATACTTTCTAGTCACTTTGTATTATTAACTGATAAAAAAAATGTACTATTAGTATTAAAAAATAGACACCTTTTTGTAACCCAAGACATTAACAGGCCGTATACCAAACTGTAATACATAAGTAAGCAGTATAAATTATCACTCTTAAAGATTAATTCAAATGAAAACATTTCTCCTAATATTATTAACCACCCTCATCTCTTGGACTGCTTTAGCTACTAATAATTTGACACCCAAATTCGCATATAAAACCAAGGGGTTAACAGCCACTTTTACAAATAAAACAGAAGGTGAATACAAAACAGTAGAATGGAATTTTGGTGACGGAAGCACTTCTACTGAAACCAATCCAACACATACTTATAAAGAAAAAGGTATGTACACCTTCACCTTAACGATTACAACCAATGATAATGAAAAAGTAGATTTTGAAGGTAAAATTTATGTTTTCAATACAAGTAAGAAGAAAAAAGTGAAAGCGGAAACAGATACGAAGGTAAAAGAAACAACTACCAAAAATACAGTAGCCGCAGCAAAAACAATAGCTACTCCTACTGTAACAGTAACTGAAAACATAAGTGATATTAAAGCCTTCCCGAATCCTTTTGAAACAACTACCAATATTGACTTTTTCTTACATCAAAGCCAAAAAGTAAGCGTTCAATTATTCGATCTAAGTGGACAATTGGTTCAAGACATTCAAAATGAAGCACTACAAACAGGTACACATCAATTGAATATTGAAAGAGATCAATTACCAGCCGGTACTTACTTACTAAAGATTCAAACAACACATCAAGTAAAAACGCTAAAATTGGTTATACAATAAATAAATGTAATTTCTGCTTTGCCTCTTTTTGACAAAAATAGAAAGCAGCCTCATATTGAGGCTGCTTTTTTATTTTCGGTTCTTTGACAAATCCCGTGATTTATAAATTTAGGCTAATAGTTTGTAAAACTTGACAGGTTGCTCCTATGGAGCTTATATGATTTCAATCACTTATTTTTCTACAAACAGCTAGGCTCCTACGGAGCTAATACTGATCGCTCCGTAGGAGCCTGAAGTTTGTAGAAAAAAATAAAAACAAAATTAAAAGCTCCATAGGAGCGACCTGTCAAGTTCTTAAGACTTGTTTCATTTTTTCCCAAAAAAACTTTCCACGGGATTTGTCAGAGAACCTTATTTTCTAGTCATTTTTTTACTGTTCTTTATATTCCTTCATGACCAAAATCAAAAAAGCCACTATGAAATTAATCATAGCGGCTTTTTTTGTTGGCCTACTAGGGCTCGAACCTAGACTCTTCTGAACCAAAATCAGACGTGTTGCCAGTTACACCATAGGCCATTGCTTCAACAGCGAGTGCAAATATAAAACATTCTTCTTTTTGTGCCAAGAAAAAATAAAAAAAATTGCACTTTTTTTTGATTTTCACTTCTTGGTTGCGAAGGATAACTTAGAAACTATATTAGACCAAAAATTGTTCCCATTTATCCCTATTTTTTCAAAATTTATTTCTTTTTTTGTATAATAATGGATTAAAAATAAAATAATTCTTTTAAATCTCAAGGCTTTACCCTATGTCAAAAAAACTAAAAATTATTCATACTGCTGATTGGCATCTTGGTCAACGCTTGTGTGAACGAGATCGTCAAAAAGAACATCTTCATTTTTTAGATTGGTTATTGACCATCTTAAAAAAAGAAACAATCGACGCATTAATTATAGCAGGTGATATTTTTGACATTGGTAATCCGCCTAATTACTCCCTTCGTCAATACTATGACTTCCTTCGGCAAGCGATCCCCTTATGTCCTAATATCATTATTACAGGCGGCAATCACGATTCTGTAGCTACCCTCAATGCACCACAAAATCTATTAGAACATTTTCACATTCATGTCATCGGAGGAGCTACCACCAATATTGAAGATGAAATTATTGAGTTGAAAAATAGAGCAGGACAAATCATAGGGGCAGTTGGAGCAGTCCCTTTTCTAAGAGATCGAGATTTGAAAAGGAGTGTTGCTGGGGAGGCTTATAGTGAACGGGTGGAACGTTTGAAGGATGGTATTAAACTACATTACCAACAAATTTACGAATTACTTCAACCCTATAAAACCCAACACAATGTTCCTATTATTGTAACTGGACATCTATACGCTGCTGGTAGTGAATTGTCGGATAGTGAAAAAGATATTCATATTGGCAATCAGGGACAAGTTACCGCTGATATTTTTCATCCAAATTTGGATTATGTCGCTCTCGGACATATCCACAAACCGCAAATTATTAATAAACAACAATACATTCGCTATAGTGGCTCTCCAATTCCGCTAAGTTTTTCTGAGCGAAAAGATGTCAAACAAATCCTCATTGTCACCTTTGAAGAAGGACAACTACAAGACATTCACAAAGAATTGGTTCCTGTTTATAGAAAATTACTACATATCAAGGGAAATTTGGAACAGGTCAAAGCCAAACTCAATGCTATAGATCACCCTGAAGATCAGCCAACACACTGGGTAGAAGTAACCATCCAAATTGAGCAATATATTCCCAATCTTGATGAGCAGATTAGAGCAGAAACCGAAGGAAAAAATATCGAACTGCTTAAAATACGTACAGAATACCTCAATCTAGCACAAAAATTACATCAACAGGTAGCCGCCAATATCAATTTAGATGACCTCAACCCTAAAGATGTCTTTCTAAAAAAATTAAACAGTCGTCAAATACCTGAACCACAACATCAAGAGCTAGTAGAAACTTTTGATCTACTTATTAATTTGATGAATGAGCAAGAAACGCCTTGAAAATAAGGACATTAAATAGTTCTCGCTTTATTGTTAATTAACCAATGCCTATTGCCCTTACATTAAAATGTCAAAATGAAAATACTCGTTGTACAATTTCGCAATCTCAATTCCCTAAAAGGAGATTTTAAAATAGCCTTTGACGAAGCTCCAATTGCCCATTCAGGTATATTTGCTATTACTGGCTCAACAGGTGCAGGTAAAACAACCATACTAGATGCCATCACCATTGCTTTATATGGTCGAGTTCCTAGACATGGAGGCAAGAGAAATCCTCCTGAAGTCATGAGTAGGCATACAGGAGAATGCTTTTCGGAGGTGACATTTGAGGTCAATCAAAAACGTTATCGTTCCAAATGGGAATTAAGAAGGGCAAGAAATAAACCAACTGGAAAAATCCAGACAGCCAAAATGTGGCTAATAGAAGATGAATCAGATAAAATTATTGAGGAGAAACTATCACTAGTTCCACTAAAAGTTGGTGAGTTAACAGGCTTGGATTATGACCGATTCAATCGCTCTACCCTACTTGCTCAAGGAGATTTCGCTGCTTTTTTGAGAGCCAAAGAAAATGAAAGAGGAGAATTATTAGAGCGCATCACAGGTACTGATGAATATTCCCGTATTTCTATGGCAGCTTATGAAAAAACAAAGGCAGAAAAAAACCGCCTAGACCAACTCCAACAACGATTGGATATGACCAAGCTCCTCAATGAAGAAGAAAGGCAAGCATTACAGGAAATTCTACAAGAAAAACAGGAAAATTTAACCCTTACCAAAACAAGCATTAATACTTTACAAAAGCAGTTGGATTGGTGGAAAAAAATCCAACACTTACAAAATAAACAGGTCAAACTAGCCCATGAACTAAGTATTTTACATGAGCAACAAAATCGTTTTAATGCAGATTTAGATCGTTTAAAACTACATGAAAGAACGATTCCCCTACAAGCATCCCTTGAAAGATGGCATGATAATACAAAATTAATTGCTGACCTAGATCAAAAGGTCAAAGAAATAAGGGAAACCATTATTCCAAAATGGCGCAAATTACTACAACAGGCATATGAATTAATGCAGACTTATAAAGCTGGTTATGAAAAAGCCCAAAAAGAGGAACAAAACAGCCAAGAAAATATCAACAAAGCTTTAGGTATACAAACAGAACTTAAAGTTTGGGAAACCCAATACCTTAAAACAAACCAAGCATATCAACAATCACTAAATCAACTGAATCAGTTAAAACAACAGGTACTACAATTACAGAAAAGTAGTCAAAAAGCTCAAGCAACCAAGCAACAGCTAGAAAAATGGCTCCAAGATCACAAAATGGATGGACAGTTAGAACAATTCATCCCAAAATGGATTGAACAATTCAGCCAACTGAACACCAAACATCAAGTATTCCAACGCCATCAATCCGAAATCACCCAACAAAATAAAAAACAACTACAAGCACAAAAAGAAGCCAAACGATTAAGCCAATTAGAGAACAAGCAAGCAGTTAACATTAAAACCATTAAGGTAGACATTGAAAAATGTCAAGTACAATTAAAAGATTTACCCCAAGCAGAACAACTAGCCAAAGAATTATTACAAACCCAGACCACCATTAATCAACTCAATAATCAGTATCAATATGCCATTCAACATCACGAAAAACAAGAACAAATCCGTTTATTGCTTCAAAATCATAAACAAAAAGTCGATACCAATAAAAATAAAGTCTCTACTAGAAAAGAGCTAGTAGAGCAAATCCGTCTAGCAGAAGAAAAATTAGTAGACTTAGAAAAAATCAAAACCTTAGAAGAAAAAGTAGCCAGCCTAGAAAAACAAAGACAATTACTTATTGCCGAGGAACCCTGTCCATTATGTGGTTCTACACATCACCCATTTATCGCCAATAATTACCAAAGTCAATTATCTAGCTCAAAGAAAAACTTTGAGGCACAAAGAAAAAAGGTCAAGCAATTAGAACAACAACTCAAAAAGCTCGATCAGGAAATCACCAAGCTAGAAACCGAAATAATCAACATTATTAACCAAGGCAAACTTTTAAGAAAAGACAGTCAAGCTCTAGAAACCAACTTCACAAATATCAATCAAACTGCACAAACTCATTTTAATATCAAGGATGCTGTAGTACTTCAGCAACAATTACAAGCCCAGAAGGACTTATTTCCCCTACAAAAAAAGCAGTTGGATAAAATTAGACAATTAGAAAAAGATCAAGAGAAATTACAACAAAAACTCATCGTTGTAGAAAAAGCATTAATCAATACACAAGCAGAACTACAACGCAATAAAGATCAACAGGTCAATATTACCCAAGTACTAGAAAAAATACAAGAAGAAAAAAACAATACCCAAAAAGAAATAGACCTCATTGCTACTAATGTCCAAAAAGATTTACAGCCTTTTGGAGAAAAATTACCCACACAAACACAAATGCGTCCCTTTATCACCCAAGTCAAAAAACGATCTACTCATTTTATCCAACAAAAAAACCAATTACCCACCATTGAAACAGCAATTGCTACCCTGAGCAGCGATCTCAAAAACAAACAAACAAGTCAAAGCCAACAACAAAATATTTTAAATACTTTAACTGAAGAAAAGACAGAAAGCTCTGATAAAATTCAGGCATTAAAAACCATCTTAAATCAGTTGAATACAGGCTTTATAGCTAAAACAGCAACAGCCGAACAAAAACGACTCAAAGATCAAATTCAAGAACAGCAAAAAGTTTTAGAAACAGCTAGGGAAAAATATCACAAAATAAAAAGTGAACTAGAAAGCCGTCAAGCCTTATTCGAGGATAAAAAAACGGAGCAGGAAACAAAATACCAGCTTTGGAAAACTAGTGAACAAACTTTTTTAACTGCTTTACAAGAACATGGTTTTCAATCTATACAAAACTTAGAAGCCAGTAAATTAGCTCCTGAAGAGGTTAATCAACTTAAATCTACTAGCAAAAAATTGGAAAATGCTCGTTTAACACTCACGCAAAGCCTTACGGATAATAAGAAAGAGTTGCAACATGAACGAGACCGATCACTCACAGAACGTCTACAGGAGGAACTCCAATCAGATCAAGCAACTCAACAACAAGCCTATGACCAAATCAATCAAGAAATTGGCGAAATCAATCAAAGGCTTAGACAAGATGATGATGTTAAACAAAAAAACAAAGCTCTCACCATTCAAATAGAAAAACAAAATAAAGAATGGGAACGCTGGGAACGTTTAGACAGACTGATTGGAAGCAAACAAGGAGACAAGTTTAGGAAGTTCGCACAAGGACTCACCTTACTTCGACTCATCCAAATGGCTAATATTCACCTGCAAAAACTCAACTCCCGTTACATTATCAGACAATGTGAGGATGATGAAAAAGAGTTGGAATTAGAAATTATTGACACTTTTCAAGCAGATGCCATTCGATCTATGAAAACTTTATCTGGTGGGGAAAGTTTTTTGGTTAGTCTAGCCTTAGCTTTAGGTTTATCCGATTTGGCAGGTAGACAAACTCGAATCGAATCCCTTTTTATTGATGAAGGTTTCGGAACTTTGGATGCCAACACACTAGACGCAGCCATTTGTACGTTAGAGAATCTACAAGCAGATGGAAAAACTATTGGGATCATTTCACATGTCGATGCACTCAAGGAAAGAATTGCGACGCAAATACGTGTCAAAAAGGGAAGCAGTGGGGTCAGTACAATCGAAATCTCAGAAGAGCGTTAAAGCTTTTATGATTGGCATTATTAATGTGTACATATATATAATTTCTAGTCTATTTTTTAATTAGTTTCAAATTTAAGTGCGTATATTAAACCTCTTAGTCCCTACTCTATCAAAGAGACATCAGATTTAAAAACAAAATTACTAACATAGTAATGAAGATAAAATAAAACACACATTATATTGACTGTTTCCGTCTGTTTGTCTATAGATCCAGTTAAAAATGTTCCATTATTTTATACTATTCCATTACATCACTTAATTACGATTATCATGAGAAAATCATTATTTATCTTTGCGCTAGTTGCCATGATGTTTTCATTGACTACTTATGCTCAAAATGCTAAGAAAAAAGTAAAAAAAGCTGAAAAAGTAGAGCGTGTATACATCGAAGGACAAGCGAAGACAACAACAATGGGTAAATATAAACAAGCAAGTGTTGCATCACTTGCACAAGAGAACACCGCAAAATTAGCTCGTAAACTCAATTTAACCACAGCTCAACAGCAGCAAGTATTACAAATCAATACAGCATCTGTTCAGAAGATTCAAAGCTTGCAAAGCAATTCTAATTTAGATGCCTCTGCTCTAAAATCACTTGTGAAGCAAGAATATGCCAGTAGAAATGCAGCGATTAGTAGCGTATTGGATATCAATCAGACTAGAAAATATAAAGCAATGCGTGATCATATCAAAGCTAAAAAAATGCAGGCAGTAAAGTAAAATAAAGCCATAACTTAATAAGCGTGAAAACGCTATCAATACCTAAACCATAATACAATAGGTATTGAATAATCTTAACTTCTATCTCTTATTTAGCACTTAAAGACTGCGGCCCTTCATTCTTGAATCAATAGAATGAAGGGCATTTTTTTTGTAAAAAAGCGAATAACTAGTTGATTATATTGTCAACTTATCCGAATAATTATTCTCTTCATTTAAAAAAATACAACTTTCATTGACGATAATACTCTTTTCATAGAAAATATATGCTACACAATTATACGATTAAATAGTTCGATTACTGACAAATCTATGTATCTTTGTGGCCAAAATAGAAAATTATGAGTCAGCCACGCAATGTCATTATGATTGTTGCCGATAGTTTGCGTTTCGATTCTGTATATCATAACGGCCAACGTTCGCTAACCCCTTATCTACAAGAAAATGCCATACAATTCACCCAAGCAAGATCGGGTGGTTGTTGGACATTACCTGCTACCGCTTCCCTATTTTCTGGCTTAATGCCCCATGAACATGGTGCCACTAGCCAAACTAGAGCCATCAACAAAGAAGTACCAACCTTGGCAGAAAGGATGAAAGCAGCAGGATATGAAACTTACCAAATTACTGCTAATGTAGCCACTACGCATATCTTCGGTCTGGATCGAGGTTTTGATGAAGTTATTAGAGTATGGGATTTTGTTCCTGCTCGCTTCAATCGCTTACAACAATTCCTAGTTCTAATGGGAAAACCTCGTTTACGCAAAATTCTCTTCTCCAAAGATGCGGTCGTTCACCGCTTTTCTGAAGACCTACGTGCAGCCACTTCTTGGCTTCAATTGACCTACCAAGATATTTTTGACAAAGCACGAGGTATTATTGAAAATCATGAAAAACAAGGAAAAAAAACCTTTCTCTTCATCAATTTGATGGAATCGCATTTTCCTTATCATGTTGCGCCTACATTCCAGACCACTTCTGATAACTGGGGAGGAAAGTTGGCAGAGGTAAAATCCCTTTTTCATTTGGTGAATCAAACCTTTTTAACCAAAGAAAAAGCACCTGTCAACCCTGCGGTACTCAACCAACTTAGAGAACGACAAAGAAAAAGTTGGAAAATAATTGGTCCAGGTATAGATCAATTTGCTCGTGAACTGCATGAGGGACAAGACAATATGGTTTTATTTTGTGCAGATCATGGCGATAATTTTGGTGATCAAGGTTGGCAATATCATTTCTCGAATGTAACCGATGGAGGAAATAAAGTGCCTATCTTTTTATTAAAACATGGTCAAAAAACAGCTAAGACAGTTGATCAATATGTCAATTCTAAAGACCTTTATCATACTATATTAAAGGAGAGTGGTGTAGATGACAATAGCTTTTCTTTGGCAGATGATCCAGATCGCTCTATTTCAGTCATGCAAAGTTTTTGGTATAACAACAAAGGGCAAACATTATCTAAGTTTAAATTCAATCAATTTTGCTTTGTAGAAAATGGAGAACGCTATTTATTACGAGATGATCGCTGGTTTCATGCACCAGTTGGCATCAATAGTAGTGAGCCTTTATTTAAAACGATGTCTGCTCAAACCAATCCTTTGGAAGAACTTATGGAGGATAGTGAACGCAAAAAACAATTACAAGAAGCAGTCCAAGCCTTCCAACAGTTTTCTGCAAAAGTGGGTAATGGTAAATCATAAGCTAGAATAAAACCAGTCTCCAAACCAAGCAATAAATCAAAAATGCCATTCCCTCAAATTTGAAGGAATGGCATTTTTGATCTTAGTTGATCAACTGAAGTAATCTAGTAAACCCTAAATTAGACTAACAGTTTATTATATCAAACTCAATAAATAAGGAACGAGTGAAAAATAAGTACTAAATTTCTCAATCAAAATAGTGAAATTATTTTTTGACTGTTCCTAATAGATGCGCTATTAGAAATATCTAGGCGTTCTAATTCTTGGTCCTTTACCAATGAAAGTATAACCTAACATCACCTCATGTGAACCAGAAGTATACATATTGATTGGAGTCATGGTCAAATCATAAGCATAACCAATACGTAAACCTTTCTTCATCAAGAAAGCAATGATAAAATCAATAGATTCCGTTTGTACAATAGAACCTGTAGTACCATCATTTAAAGTATAAGTATTACCTACAGCACTTCTATAGGTTCCACCAATCCAAAAAACGTCCCTAATTAAGAACATCAAATTGGCATCCACTTGAACAGGTGCATTGGTAGGCACCATTTTGACTAAGGTAGAAGGTTTGATCTTGAAGTTATCACCTCCAAAAACCAATCCACCCATAAAGTAGTAGTGACGATATTGCTGTGGTAATTGCGTCACTCCATCTAACTTATTTTCTAGCAAACGAGGCACAGCAGCTCCTAAATAAAATGCATTTGGTTTATAGTAGTAGAGTCCTAGTCCTACATTAGGTAAAAACTCACTACTAGCTGCATTATTAAATACTTGGTCATCTACATCTAACAAACTAGATTGTACTTCATTCCAGTCTGTTCTGAGATTAAACACACCTCCTTGAATTCCTAATGCCAATCTTGACTCTCCAAGCAAAAAAGTATAAGCATAACTTAATTGTACATCAAAAGAAGTATGTGGACCAATATTGTCATATTCCAGAAAAGCACCGACCCCAATCTTCTTATTGATCCCTAATCCAGAATGCCCACTAAGGCTCACACTCTTAGGAGATCCGGGGAAGCTTACCCATTGTGTTCTAGCTAATGCAATAAGGTCAAGACCTTCAACACTTCCTGTATAACCAGGATTGAATGCCAGTTTGTTGAACATATACTTGGTATATCTTACCTCTTGCTGTGCGTTTGCGTTTAAGTACCCCATTAGCAACAGGGCTATAGCAAGTAATAATTTTCTCATTATCCTAGATCTATTTGGTTTACAAATTACTTTCCAGTTTTGAATACATATAAGATTTCAAAAACCGTGCTAACAATTACTATATTAATAATGGTGCTTATACAGAAACAGGACAGAATGTTAGAGTTGTATATGATATTGATTTATGGGGGGATTAAAACATCAATATCTGCGTATAAAAATAGTCAATAAACATGCTATTTTAGAATACCAGTCAGGTGCTTGACTACATGAGTGGGGCTTTAGTTGGGGAGCTTGACTTATTTAGTCATGTAAATGTACTGCAAAAGGTTTGCCAGACTTTTACTTTCAATTTTAATATTTATTGTAAACATCTGATAAATAATTCAAAGAAAGAAAAAATCAAATTTGATCAAATACTTTTCTTAGTACGCTTGTCTACTTATTCTGTAATAATAAATTAAGTAAATAAAGAACGAGTGAAAAATAAGTGTACAAATTTTGGTTAGGAAAATTTATCACTAGACGAGGCTTTTTAACGAAGTATAGGGGTAAATTTATCAATCAAAATGGTACAATTATTTTTTGACTGTTCCTAAGACAAAATAAATGAAATTCGCTAGAGTATAGCACTAGCATCTGTCCTTTCATAATAAATTATAGCGTAATAGATCGGGGGGAGGTCTATTTTGAATTTTAGTAACGAGTGAAAAGTAAGTTCCCGATTTTTATTAGGGAAATTTACCACTAGACGAGGCTTTTTAACGAAGCATAGCGGCAAATTAAACAACAAGATATCGGTTTATTTTTTAGCTGTTACTTACTTGAAATAATTCAATGGTAATTTACTCAATTGTCGCATAAATGGCTCAAAATAATTTTTGATCCATTTAAAGAATAATTTTCTTTGTTTTTCGGGTATTTTTTTTGTGAATTCAATAGCGTTTAGGGCATCCGCTTTCAGTTCACTTACAATATTTAAGGATAAATTATAGTCTTCTTTTGTAATAGATTCAGGGGAGTGCAATTCAATATCATATTCTAAATAAAAACCTCTATTTTTGAGTTTTTTGGCAGTTGCCCACCATTTAGCATAGCGATTGGCTTGTTGAATTAACAATAGAGGATTCAATTTTTTTTCAAAGATACGTTTAAATTCTAAAAATTGTAGGGTAAATAAACTTTTAGTAATGGTTTCAAAAATATGATAGACACTTTTGAGATAAGTGGCCAGTAGTATGGTCAAAGGCGCAACAGCATAACCCTCCTCTTTATCATCAAAAAATCGGGCTAACTGCTTAATTTGCTTGACAGGCATTCCCCATCCTTTGAAATAGACCGTCACCGCTTTAATATAATCCTCCGCAGCAATGGTAAGATGAGCAGTAGCAATGGGGTAAAGTTCTTCCTTAGCCATTAAAGTTGCAGCGGATAAGTGTCTGTCTGCATTAGCCAGTAATGCGGGATACAATAGATGACACTCTTGTATCGTCAAACTTTCGAATACATCGTTTGGCAAATTTTTGGCAGACATTCTATTATTGGATTAACTATAAGAAAGCTCGACAACCACTTCATTTTGTGCATACCATTCTACTAGTTCGCCAATTTGTGGTAAGCTGTCGGCTAATTCTTTATAAGAGTTGATGACAAAATATTTTGTCTGATACTTATCTTTAATATATGGAGTCTCAAAAATAGTTTTAACATCATAAGGCACATAAACAGCCTCATCCGAAACACAAAACTTAGACTCACCTGGTGAAGAAATCAATCCAGCACCATACATTTTAACTTGCCCTTCTTCTCTAATCATGCCAAACTCTACAGTATACCAATACAAACGCGCCATGATCTCGACAATAGAAGGATTGTCAATATGTTTCAAAGTAATATCACTTAATTCCTTTAAGAATTTGCAGAAAAAAGGCTCACTCAATAAAGGAATATGCCCAAATACGTCATGAAACATATCTGGTTCTTCAATATACTTGAGCTGGCTTTTTTTACGCAACCAAGTACTAGAAGGAAATTCTTTATTAGAAAGATGCTCAAAAAATGATTTATTGTCGATCAAACCAGGAACAACATAAATTGACCAGCCTGTTACTGCTCTAAGAGCTTCATTAATTAAGCTAAACCGTGGAATGGCATCGGGTTGAAATTCTACCACTTTGATCCCACGTAAATAAGCATCCGTAACAATAGTAGGTAGATGCGTCATCTGTTCATTATACAATATAGACCATACTTCATGATCCTCTGCTGTATACTTATCGTATTCTTGTTTCATTGGCATAAAAAACGATTATATGAAATAATTGCTTTTGCAAAGTTAAAAAAACTAACGGTTGTTAGCAATTTTATATCGAAATATTTGATTTTTGTTTATAAAAAGCAAAAATAAGATCGTCATTTTACCTTTAGTGATAGTAATGAATGAATAAGGAACAGTAAAAGTAAATTTACCTGCTTCTTGATGGAGTCAATTATATTTTACTGTTCCTCAATATGAAGTATTACTACACCTTAATTTTTCGATGCCTTAATATCTTTTAGCACAGCCATTGCCTCATAGATGTAAGCATCTTTAGCCAAGCCCTCTAAAAATTTATCACTACTTTCTTTGTCTTCTTTCACATTTTCTTTTTGAAGCACCTCATTTGCTTCTTTAGTGAGACTAACTTTTAAATCTTCTATAGCTTCTTCGACAGCATCATATTTCTTATTCTCCTCTTCTAATTGCTTCAATTCTGCTCTGAAGCTATCAATGCACAAAGTATAATCTACTTTTTCTCTTTGTTTTTTCATGCGTTTTGCATTTGCCTCTACTAAGCTGAAAATTTCACTATTGGCTACTCTTCCCTGACTTTGTTCAACAATTGCCTTTCTATCAACTAAGCAGTCATCACAAATCTTGTAGGTTAATGGATTGATTTCATCCCATTCCATTGCATAATCTTGTTGCTTTTCTCCTGTCTCTATATAGCGGAATATATCTGGTAATGCAATATCAGGAATTACTCCTTTCAATTGATTGGTTCCTCCATTGATTCGATAGAATTTCTGGATGGTCAATTTCACAGAGCCTAATGGTTTTAATTCATTATAATCATTAATCGCTCTATCTAAATCAATAAATCGTTGTACAGTACCTTTACCAAAAGTAGCTTCTCCACTACCAATAATAATACCCCTTTTATAATCCTGTATCGCTGCTGCAAGAATTTCAGAAGCAGAAGCACTAAATCCATTCACCAAAATAACTAGTGGTCCATCATAGGTGACACTAGGATCTCTATCCCACAATACATCAGGTCGGCTTCTTTTTCCTTTGACTTGTACAATTGGTCCTTCTTTAATAAATAAACCAGCCATATCAACAACCTCACTTAGCGAACCTCCACCATTATTACGTAGATCAATAATCAAACCATCTACACCTTCTTTGCTTAGATTATCAATCTCTTTTTTAACATCTGTAGCACAACTTCGCCCTTCCTCTTTTTTATTGAAAGGTGCATAAAATTTTGGCAATCGAATGTAACCTAGTTTACCTTCTTCCCCTTCTTTTTCTAAAACAGCCGATTTAGCATAAGATTCTTCAATCTCTACTACATCTCGAATAATAGGAATGACCTTAGTAGTATTATCTGGTTTCTTAACTGTCAAACGAACTTCAGAATCTTTAGGTCCACGAATCAATTTCACCGCATCATCTAATTTCATGTCTACTACATCTATTGGTGTTTGCTCTCCCTGTGCTACCTTTAAAATAACATCTTCTTCTTTCAATTCTCCTTGTCTCCAAGAAGCACTACCAGGAACGATTTCTGTGACAGTAATAAAACCATCTCTATCCATTAACCTAGCACCGATTCCTTCCAAACGACCAGAAATAGCAATATCAAAATTTTCTTTATCCGCAGGTGGGAAATAACCTGTATGTGGATCAAAAGCATGAGAAATACTATTCAAATAAGTATCGACATGATCCTCACGATCTAATTTCCCAATAGTTGAAAACATATTTGCATAACTCTTGCCCACTCTTTCTCTAGCCTCCTTTTCCATCTGTTCAAAAGTCTTTATCTCTTTCTTTTCTCCATCTTTGGCCTCATTGCCCTCTTCTTCCATCTTTTCTTGCTCCTCAATCATATCTACCAAACGGGTCAATGTTTGATATTTCAAAGAAGTTCTCCATCTTTCTCTCCATTCCTCTTCAGACTGAGCATAGCCTCGTTTTTCAAAGTTCATCTTTGCCGACTCATCCTTACTAAAATCAAAAGGATCAGCTAGAATTTCTTTATACAGACATTCTGCCTCCTCCTGCCTTTCTAGCAAAATTTTGGTAGTTTTTTCAAAAAACTCAAAATCTGCTTGGCTAATCTCCTCATCCACATACAGTTTATTCTTCATCAATTGATCTATATCTGATTGGAGGAAAAACCGTTTTCTAGGATCTAATTGCTTCATATATACATCAAATACCTTTTCAGCAAAATTATTATCCAATTCCAAAGGTTGGTAATGTATTTGGTTAATCCCCTCCATTAGTAGGCGAATCAGAATAGCATCACGATCTGTTTTCTCAGAAAAATAAGCCGCCCCTGCTAAAGTAATTAACAAGAATGGAAGCATCAATTTCAGCACTTTGATTTTCATTACAGGCAGAATTTTTAATAATGATTGATTTGTCTCTAGCAATGGAGCGTTAATAACCTGTATATTTTATTTACGCTCCATCAATAACATGCTATAAAAATAACCTTTTTGGCTTTATTATAGAATAGGTAAAATTAAATTTAACGTTTATTGACGTTTAGTGATGGAACAGAAATAAATTAGGCCATATCCTTTATTCTTTAGCCTAATACTGCGTTACAAAAATATTACGTACATTCCATGTATGCGCTATTTTTGCGCCTTGTCTTAGGCTAAATAATTGAAAGTATATTTTGGCCGACTTTATTTCTAATCCATCACTTATGACTACAAAAAACTAGGTATTTATCCACTTTATTCTTTTGTAATCACCTTATAAAAATAAATAAACAAAATGTAAGCCATTTTATCCGTTTAAATACAACGCTTTTAGGACTGCATAGGTTTAAAAAAGTTACCCAGTAAATCAAGGGAATCCTCTTTTATCCAATTTCAAACTGCCCTTGCTAATACCCCTATATTGGATGCACCAATTCCTCAATTTGGTATTTGTATTTGCTTTTGACTTTTTTAGGCATACATTTAGTAGGTACTTACCCATTAGAATACCAAAAAAAGGTTGATTGCTTTGGCCACCTTAGTGTATTATTACTTATCGGCAGTCTTTGTTTGATTCCTTTTTTGGTTAGTTTTTATTTCTGGGAAAATGCTTGGTGGCTCCTCATCGCTGGTGGGCTTGCTGCATTTAGTATAATGTTTAAAGAATATCAACGTAGATTTCATTTATATAGATAATAGTTATTTATAATTTTGGGACTAAGCCGAAAGAAAGCATTCTATACACTTATAGGTGTTTCTATATCAATGATTGATCTATTTTTATGCTAAGTTATTATGCTTTCTCAGAAAAAAAAACGAAATTCATACCCCAATTTTGGGCAATGTGTAGAAAATATGCCTTATGAAAGAGATTAAGTTGGGCGGAACAATTCATTTTTACGAGACTTATGGTTCTTTTTCCGAGCAAGAAAAAACATTATTTCAATGTGCTAAAAATGCATGTCAAAGAGCATATGCACCTTATTCTAAATTTAAGGTTGGTGCTGCTGTTCTTTTAACAAATGGGGAGATCTTAGAAGGAAACAATCAGGAAAATGCATCCTTTCCTGTAGGTTTATGTGCCGAAAGAGTAGCTCTTTTCTATGCCTCTTCAAAATTCCCTGAGATAACTGTCCAATCCATAGCCATAACGATTGATTTTGCCACTCATCCTGATGCACACATTATTTCCCCTTGTGGCAGTTGTAGACAAGCCATCTCGGAATACGAACAGAAATTTCAAAATGATATAAAGATATATCTGCTTGGTCAAGACGAAAAAGTATGGATAGCCAATTCTATAAAGATACTGCTACCACTTTCGTTTAATGGAGATATATTGAAATAAACTTGTTTGTTCTATCTTTATTAGAAAATAATACTTAACCTATTAATTTGTTTTATATTTATTAGAACAATACCTAACCTATTAATACAAGGTTATGGTCTAATGATTTTATTATGTCTATTGTCTAGAAAACAAGGACAATACTTACTGCAAAATGATCTGATAAATCCAACCTAGCTTTGTTTTTTAATGTCCATTCTTTAGTCACTCGTTGAACAGCTCGTTCTATTTTTACTGGTGCTTTACCGTTTCCCTTATAAAAGATATAATCTATAATATGCTTAGGCTCCCCATAATCAGGAGTTGTAGAAGTTTGCTGCCACTCTCCTACTAAAGCTCCATCTTCTGCCTTAATATTTTCTATTAATGCCTGATATAATTCACTTTCTTTGACAATATTATAATCCCCACACAAAATTTGAGGGATATGTGCTTGTTCATTCGGCATAATTAAATCCTTAGATAGTTGCTGAAATTGTCTACTACGATTCTCATCTGGCCCACTTGCCTGCATATGCGTTCCCAATACCTGAAAAGTATGTCCTTCTTTAGTCGCTTCTATCAATAAAGCCCCTTTTCGAGCCATGCAATCTACTCCATGACAATCCTCAAATTTAGTTATTCCTATTTCTTTAATTGGTATTTTGCTAATGATCCAAATGCCACTATTGGTTTGAATCAATCCGCCTTTATTTACAGGTCCAATCTGGTGGGGAAAAGTATTTTTTAATCCTTCGGCTAAAACTCGAAATGCTTTTTTGTGAAAGGCTTCTTGAAAAACGATTATATCATAGTCTGTATTTGCTAAAGCTTCTACAATCAACTTTGCTCTTTTCGTTTGTTTGGTAAATAAAAAAGATTTGGCTGGCAACATATAAATGTTCCAAGAAAGAATTTTAATGGTGGTTTTGGATTGACTAAGGCTCAATTCCTTATTTTTAGGAAGGTCTATAGATGTATTGGAAGCACTAAAACAGGTAGGTAAAAAACTAAAAAATCCAATTATTATAAATAGCAATAGTTTAGAACACAGAAAATTCATATACTTCATGGGGAAACATTAACGTTTAACTAATACAATGGGCTATTAAGTTAGTGAATGTCACTAACTTAATAGCCCACCTTTTTTAGATAAAGTTAAAACTATTCACCACTTTATTAAAGACTTCTCTAGTATTTTTAAAATCTTCTCTGGCATCCACACCATTGATGATGTAAAATTGTCCGTCTTTAGCAAAGATGTACATGATCGCTTTTAATGTACCATTGTATTCGTTTTTATTCTTATAGGCATATACAAAACGTTTCGCACGATAGCCATTAATCATTGTTTCCCCATGTTCTAATACTTTGAAATCGTCTAAAACACTTTTTAGTTTTCGAGTATGACTCTGCGTAAAATCTCCTAAAGAAATTTCTTTTTTTCCTTTATTGGCTACTGGTTGATTGATGTTTTGTTGTCCTTGTACTTGAGAGACCGTTAATTTCTCTCGATATTTATCAATCTGCTTGTTACTATAAGGACGCTCTAGGGTTAAATATCCTGGTGCGCCATAATCTTGTTTGTCCCAATGACTTGGAGCAAACAGCATATATGTATGATTATTTGCTACGACCCTTTCGTACTGATTTTTCTGAGCGAAAGGAATTGACATGTCCCCTGAAATATTATTGCATCCAAGGGCCACCAAAACAAGTAGCGTTATCCCCAAAAAAAATGATGACCTGGACATAGTTAATCGTTTTTAGTGTTACTTAACAGCTTCTATTGCTATAGACAGTCCAATGTCTATATGGCTACTGAAGAAAAATGGATTAAAATAGATTTTACTTTTAACTGATAAACACAGTCTTGTAGTGACCATGAAGTATGAACTTTGGATCACTTTTTAGTTTAGTAATGGTTCAAATGTCAGAAATTAATGGAGTACAACTAGGGGTCACATTGCACTATTGACACATTAGGGAGTTTAGGGCCTTAGATTTTGGAAAAACATCACTTTGGAAGTGGTTAAAGTAAGGTTAGTAATGAGGAGGGTTTTTCAAAAATTAGACAATACTATAAATTTAGAGCTTAAAATAATACTAAAGTATAACAGAAATATCATTATGACAATACTATTATTAATACATACATTATTAAGATGTCAATGCTTGTGCCAAGTCACATTTTTATAAGCAAGCTTCTGAAAATTCTACGAAATTTTTTGGTGTTTCATACAAAACAACAGTCAAGCTTAGATCTTCTTTCAATTTAGCCTTAATCCTTTTCCATATAACAATTGCAATATTTTCTGCGGTAGGATTTAAGTCCCGAAATTCAACAGTATCCAGATTTAAATTTTTATGATCAAAACGTTGAACTACTTCTTCTTTAATAATGGCTTTCAAAATTTTCATATCAATCACATAGCCTGTATCTGGATCAATTTCTCCGTTTACTTTTACAATTAATTCATAATTATGTCCATGATAATTAGGGTTATTACAAAGCCCAAAAATGGCTTTATTTTTTTCATCACTCCAATTTTTATTGTGTAATCTATGTGCTGCATTAAAAGATTCTTTTCTACAAACAGTAATTCTCATGGATTAAAAACTTATTTTTTTGACAGAAAAATAACATTAATAATGGATTAAAAATAGGCACATGATCTACAATAATAGACGTATCTTGATATGTTAACCAGTTTCTATTAAAAGGTCAACAAAATAAGTACCAATAGGTTTTGATAGTTAAGCTATTTTTTAATATTCAATTATGGTTCTACCATTACACTCAATGCCTTAGCTACCTCCCCCATATTGCAACTAATCATATTATAATCATTTTTTAGTTGCTGATAATGTTCGGCAATTTTCTGGAGCGCAGTTAGGTTTTCCTCTAAGTTTTGACCAAAATTATGTGGATGCCACCACAGATGAAATAATTGTCGATTTTTGGCTGCTTTGGTCATTGCCTTGGTAATTCGCTTTAACTTTAATGGTTCTAATAAACGCAAACGACTCGAATAAGGGCGTAAAAACCGACTAGAAGGCACATTATATGGAAAACTCTTACGCAATTGCTTCAATTCATAGGTGTGATTCCCCGAAATATTGACATAAGTATCTGCCAATCTAAACGCTCGACGGACAATACTTTCTTGACTCCTACTACGTGGCGCATATAACCAAGAATTTTCATTTCCCCTAAAATTAGAAAAGCCTTTTTCTTGACAAACCTCTATATAATTTTGAGCATATTGATTGCGTGGAAAAACAATGCTTTTGAGATGTACGCCTTTGGATTGGGCAACATTGACTGCTGCATCCAAGTCTTCTTCAAAGGCTTGTAGTGACTGTCCTTTTTCTAAACAATAATAATGGGAAAAAGTATGGCTTCCTAGTTCTTGATGTGGTGTTGCTTGAATCTGTCGGATCAATGCTGCCCCATAATGGTAGGGGTCATTGGTTTCATTATTGCCAATCTCTTGTAAACCAATATAAGGAGAGAGTTCTTTTTGTTCGTAATTTGGCCACAAAGCTGGTAAACACCGTCCCAATTCGTCTTTATCTTTGAGGAATAGCAAACCTACTGTTGCCCAAGTTGCATGCAGTTCATAACTTTTGAAAAGTGCAAGTAATTCAGGAATGGCCTTTCTTGCTCCTAAAAGTGTATCACCATACTGTTGAAGATCACGATGATCTCGCACGCCCCAATAAAGCTCAAAGTCAAGAGAAATTGTAAATATGCCTGGTGGTGTCATAAGTGGTCAAATATAGATTGGAAATGAGGCATCAAAATTAATAAATTTTCACTTATATTAAAGTAACAAAATAAATTATTAATTTTAAAAAACATTCATTTTATGTCTTTATTTCTAATCAATTTATATTAGGCATTGTAAAACAAGTAGTTTCCCATGCCCTAAATAATTAAAGTGTAGTTTATTTCATTGCATTATCTGCTAGTGAAGGTTCAAATAAACACTACTATTATGTCGTTTGCTATACCCTATTGTCACTTTCCTTTTTATTAAATACTACTATAAAATACACCTTTATGACAATATAAAAACAAAACGACCATCTAGTAGTATAGATGGTCGTTTTGCTTCATATTGCTTATATTGTATTGTGTTAAGGCTTTATTTCTAACGCTGTAAAGCCAATTTCAAATCATCAATCAGCCTTGGATCACTTGGCTTTTTGGCATTGCTATCGACAATAATCCCATTTCGGTCAATAATCATATATCTTGGTACTGCAGATAGATTATATGCCTTTGCTGTCTCGCATTTTAAGCCATTCATGTTTAAATGTAAGCCCATTAACATTCTGCGATCAATAAAATTGGTCCAAGATGGAATATCATCATCTACAGAGATATAGACGAACTCTACATTGGTACCTGCGAATTGAGATTTTAGTTTTTGCGAGTGTGGTAATTCAGAAATACATGGCGCACACCAAGTTGCCCAGAAATCAACATATAAAGTTTTTCCTTGTAAATCTTCTAAGGAAATCATTTTTCCTTCTGGTGTTCTTAATCTGAAAGAAGGCGCAGGTCTTCCTGCTCCTGTTTTACTTGCTTTTTCAAAAGCACTAATGACCACATCATTATACTCCTTATATGGATTCTCTTTCACATATTCCATATATTTTCCAGTAATGTACTCTATCTTCCCATATTCAATCCCATCTAATAAACATTTTGCTAATGCGATATACATGGGTCTACCTTGTAATTCATTACGAATAAACTCATACTTTTTGGCATATTTTCCTTCCCTAGATACTGCACTGCTTGCGCCTGAATGTTTAAAGCGATAACTAATATAACTACCAATAAAGTTAAAATAAAGTGGTAGATCTACTACTTCATCATTGTACACACTCACATCATTCATAAAGCTATAATAACTTTCTGGAAGGTTTCTGACCAATTCCATACTTGTAGCCATAGCATATTTGAAAGGATAGTCAAATAGATCAATCGCCCAACCATATTCTACCTTAGCATTGATGTATTGGGCAAATTCCCTTGTTACATTGTGATTTAACAAATAATCCAAAACCATATCTAATTTCTCTCTACGTTCTCGATCTGCTTGATAACGATACTCCATTGGTGGACTCATTGGTTGTCCTTTCTTCAATTTAGGTTCTTCATATTTGGCATACAATTGAGCAAGTAAATTATTATTATCCGATCCTTGACCAGAAAATTTCAAGGTTTTTCCAAAAGTCACAGTATTAAAAAACATATAAAGCCGATCACCTGGCTCGATAAACATATCTAGTTGATGATCACCATAATAAAAACGAGCAGAAGTAGGCTTTTTTAAAGAAAATTTAATCTTAAAATTACCTGATCCATCTACCATCCCACCATGACTTTCCACATCTCCAACGAGTGGGTTAGAAGGAAAATCTACTCTTGCAATTTTAGTTCGTGGATTCTGTATTTGTCCACTTATCGTCACTAGCTGGCTTTGTGCAATAGTGCTCAAGGTCAATAATGCTAAAACAGTAGTAAAAAAAAGCTTTTTCATTAGATTATATGTTTTTTTAGAAGTAGTTAGTATTTAATAAGCCTATAATAGCCTAACTAAATAGCAATAGACTATTATAATCCTACTATATAGAATATATCAGGGAACAGTCAAAAAATAATTATACCATTTTGGTTAAGGAAATTTGTACAATTATTTTTCACTCGTTCCTTAGTTGACAGAGGAACTGTCAGTATTTTTTATTGTTTAAGAACAATGGCTATTTATGCATCGTTGATGAATAATACAAACAAAAAAAAGACAAGAACTTGATTCCCTATTAAACAGCCTGAAGGTCAGACACAAAAATGAAACAGATTATCCATTGTTAATAGGTAGGATTAGAAACTTTTCTTATTATTAGGGCTAGTTCTGATGAGAAGATGGATTTTGTGTGCTTGCTTTGATTAAAGCATCCTAAAATAATGGGTCTATGCTTAAAGCTTGTAATTCTGTTTGAAAATTACAAAGAATCCTTTAAATATCAAGGATTCTAGTAAAAAAATGCATATTGATTTAGTAATCGTGAAAGATATTACTATAAAGTACGAGCTAAATATCTCTACACCACATTATATATTGATCGTTTTATGTCTCATTTTGAAAGATTAAAAACTACTGTTCTACCAACAATTCCACACAAACCTGGCGTTTATCGTTATTACGATACAGAGGATCAAATTTTATATGTTGGTAAAGCCAAAAACTTGCGTAAACGAGTTGCTTCTTACTTTACCAAAAAGCAAGAACATGGCAAAACACGTATTCTGGTAAAAAAAATCGCTAAAATTGAATTTACAGTTGTTGAAACAGAACAAGATGCCCTGCTACTAGAAAATGTCTTAATTAAAGAACTACAACCTAAATACAATATCCAACTCAAAGATGATAAAAGTTATCCTTATATCTGTATCAAAAAGGAGCGTTTCCCTCGTGTCTTTTTGACCAGACAACGCATAGATGATGGTTCAGAGTACTTAGGTCCTTACACTTCTGTTCGACAAGTTCGGGCAGTTTTGGAACTGTTGAAAGGCTTATTTCAACTGAGGACTTGTAATTTTAATCTTTCTGAGAAAAATATTCAAGCAGGTAAGTTTAAAGTTTGCTTGGAATATCATATTGGAAACTGTAGAGGTCCTTGTGCAGGTTTACAAACAGAGGAAAGTTATAACCTAGAAATCAAACAAATTCGGGATATTTTGAAGGGGAATTTTACCTCTGTCATTTGGTATCTCAAAGAGTTGATGAAAGAATATGCAGAAAAATTTGAGTTTGAAAAAGCACAGGAGATCAAAGAGAAATTGAGTTTGTTGGTTAATTATCAAAGTAAATCAACCATTGTTAACCCACAGATTCACAATGTGGATGTATTCAATATGGAAGAAGATACTAAGAAAGCCTATATTAGTTATCTGAAAATTGTTAATGGGACGATTATTCAAGCCAAGATTGTAGAATTGACTAAAAAATTGGAAGAACTACCAGAGGAATTATTATTATTTGGGGTTATTGAGTTACGGCAAAGGTATAATAGTGATGCTCAGGAGTTAATTTTACCCTTTAAAATTGATTTCCCTGATAAAAGTCTCCAGCAAACAGTACCTAAAATTGGAGATAAAAAGAAATTATTGACCCTAGCTATGAAAAATGCTTTTTACTACAAAAAACAACAGCTAGAGCGGTCTGAAAGCAGAAAAAAGAGTAGTGAGCGACAGTTTGAAATTTTAAAACAACTGAAAACGGATTTGCGCCTTACAGAATTACCCAAGCATATCGAGTGCTTTGATAATTCCAATTTACAAGGTAGCTATCCTGTTTCTTCTATGGTTTTATTTAGAGATGGTCGTCCAGCTAAAAAGGAATATCGACACTTCAAAATCAAAACGGTTGAAGGACCGAATGATTTTGCTTCTATGGAGGAGGTCGTTTTCCGTCGCTATAAACGACTTCTTGATGAACAAAGGGATTTACCTCAATTGGTGATTATTGATGGAGGTAAAGGTCAATTGAGTGCCGCCTACAAGAGTTTACAAAAATTAGGCATTGAAAAAAAATTGACCATCATTGGTATTGCCAAAAGATTAGAGGAGATTTTCACGCCTGGAGATCAATATGCCCTTTTTATTGACAAACGCTCCCCTAGTCTCAAGCTTATTCAACACCTCCGCAATGAAGCTCATAGATTTGCGATTACTTTCCACAGAAATCAACGCTCCAAAGGCACTTTTAAATCAGAATTAGAAGACATTCCTGGAGTTGGAACAAAGACTGTGGAAAAATTATTGACGCATTTTAAATCTATAGATAAAATTCGTGTGGCGAAGGAGAAAGAGTTGTTGGTGGTGGTGAATAAAAAGCAGGCGAAGGCGATAAGGAGGTATTTTAAAAATCCGCCTTCAGTACT
>JAHDFT010000001.1:6282-32934 GCA_020628015.1 Bacteroidota bacterium | reverse complement strand
ATAAAAAGCAGGCGAAGGCGATAAGGAGGTATTTTAAAAATCCGCCTTCAGTACTTTAGGGGGTGGATATGAAATCCGCCCATACGAATCTGCCCCTACTAGCGGCCTTGTTGGATTCGCATTTTTTTGTTTTTGTTGCGTTTTTTCTTTTTGCGTTTGACTTGTGGTTCCTCTCTTCGATTTCTTTCTTTGAAGGTGTCTAAGAGTGGAGATTCTTCAAACACTTTAGGGTCAATATTCCAATAAGTCCCGTCAAAAACATAGGCTTCATAGGTACCATCAGGCACATATTGAGAGCGTTTTTTGGCTTTTGCGGCTTCTTCTGATTCTGGTACCAAGTGATCATATACAATGGCATCTTTCTCCTTGTCATAATTCAGATTCACCAAACTTCCTTCCTTATATTCTAAAATAAACCTACTAATGATACGGGTTTCTCCTTTCTCGGTAAAAGCAGTAAAAAGTGGATGTCCAAACCGAGGTTTTCCTTCCTCATCAAAATAGAGAATGTCGATGAGTTTTTTCTCTGTCTTATTATTGTGTCCATCCCATCCAAAAAGCAAAAAGTAATTGAAATCTCCTTTTTGGTAAGGCACAATATTGTAATAAATTGATCCAAACCAATTTTTACTATCTGCTCCTTCCTTTGTTTCGGGTGATCCCATTTCTAAAGATTGATCCAATAAAGGATACAATTCTAACTTTTCGGGATTATTTTTTTGAATCGCTCCATAATATTTATAAGTTACATTATCGAAGGCTCCATCATGTTGAACAACTACCCAAGTTAAGATTCTAAATGTTTTTCCTGGATCGTATTCTACGGAAACATTTTGTAGTGAGTCAAATGGGTAATAGAAAGAATTTGGTGTTTTCAAAGTGTTAACCAGCAAAGGAATAAATGCTGCATTTGCTGCCATCCTTTCATCTAGTGAAGTAGAAGTTCTAACACCTTCAAATACTATTCGTAGGCTATCTTCCATTTGTTGAAGCGTGGTTAAATCTTCGGTAGCAATCCTTTCCGAATCTTGCGCCATTGCAAATAGACAGCAGAACAATAAAGGAATAATGATTACTTTTCTCATAACGATGATTATTGATTATTTTTGAAAAAATACTTGTGTTTGTGTGAATGCTGTATGATTAATAAATAAATGAGTAGTAGTGGGAAAATAATAATTCTTTATAACTTGCTAAAGAACAGTAAAAAAAATAGTTATAATTTAAGTTTGGGTCTTTTAGTATCCATTAATTTCTTACTAAAGACTACTTTTAACAAAGCTTAGTTTAATACTAATGACTTGATCAACTGTTTAGTAGCTATCAAAATAACAGCTTTTTTTGAACGATACAAGTGGAACTAAAATTGCATTTGATAGCTATTAATGAATTATCGCAATGGACTTTGACTTACTTAGATTGTGATGAATAGTCATGCTCTAGTGAGTTAAGTCCTAAATTCTTGACTGTTTTTTATTAAACTTGACAGGTCGCTCCGACGGAGCTTTTTCCTTGTTTTTGTTTTTTCTACAAACAGTCAAACTCCTATGGAGCTATAGGTATTAGCTCCGTAGGAGCCTAGCTGTTTGTAGAAAAATAAACGACCAAAATATTTAAGCTCCTTCGGAGCGACCTGTCAAGTTGGAAGTGAAAATATCAACAAAAAACTGTCAAAGACTTAAAACTTATGTCACTAAGGTTCTAAATGAACTAAAAAAAAATTTGTGAAAAAATTATTGTCTCTCATAATCAATCAACATCTTGTTGTGGCAAGGTATCTTCTGGTGATTGCAGTTATTCTGTTGATTACGACCCTATTTCCACGTCATAATTTTAATTATGACTATGAGTTAGGGAAACCGTGGAAGTATGAAGATTTATTGGCTCCAATCAGTTTTACCATCAAAAAATCAGAAGACAGTTTAAAGCATGAAGAAAAATTGATGACCGCAGCCATCAAACCCTATTATAGATATGATCAACAAACTTATGAAGCAGTTGTTGCCAAAGGTCAATCGGATTTATCCAGACAGATTTTGTTGTTAAATCGAGACTCTGCTACAATGGTTACTTCTTTGGACTCAACAGGGTATATGAAATTGGCAACGATGCTGTTGGATACGATTTACCAAAGAGGGATTTTAAAATTAGCAGAGGAACATAAATATAGTCATGCACCCAATATTGACAGTCTAAATTTATTGGTAGGTACCAACCAAGTGTATAGTAAAGAAGTGAAGCAATTCCATTTTAATTCTTCTTTTACTTGCAAGTATATACAAGATTATTTCAATAATAATTATCCTGATTCTACTCGTTCTACGGTTCGATTTATTGCTCAAACCCTTTGTGAGAATCTTCGTCCCAATGTTTTTTATGATGAAGAAAAAACAGATGAAATTCGCAAATCAGAATTAGACAAAATTTCTCCTACTATTGGAGCTGTTGAAGAAGGGGAAGTAATTATTATTAAAGGACAAATTGTTCGTAGAGATGACAGCAATACTTTTGACAAGCTCAATACTTTAAAAGAATTACTCAGTCAAAGGCAAACGAGCCAACAAGGGCAACATTTTATAGATCAATATAAAACAGATATTGGTTATCTATTGATTACCTCCATTATACTATTCATTTTTAGTCATTTCTTGCGAATTTATACTAGAGGAAAAATCAATCGGCTTCGAGAAATTGCCTTCATTTTCCTTTGTATTCTAAGTTTTCTATACTTGGTTTCTGTGATTGTTAAATTGCAACAAGTCAGTATGAAATTCTTGAGTCTGTATGTGCTTCCCTTTTGTATTGTCCCGATTTTGATTCGGAGCTTTTTTGGAAGTATGGTAGCATTATATGTACATATTGTGATCGTATTGTGTAGTTATTTCATTATTCCACTCAGTTTTGAGTTTATTATGGTGCATTTCCTAGCAGGATTGGTCGCCATTATTACGAATGAAAAAACCTATTATTGGTCAGATTTCTTTAAGTCTGTGGGCTATATTTTTATTACCTATTGCATTGGTTATCTAGCCATCTCCCTACTACAAGAAACCACTTGGGAAAAAATTAGGTGGAATACCTTTGGTTGGCTGGTGGTTAATGCTTTATTGACCCTTCTAGCCTTTCAATTAGTCCCTGTTTTTGAAAAATTCTTTGGCTTTTTGTCTAGTATTACTTTGATGGAATTGAGTGATTTGAATCGAGAATTATTGAAAAAACTATCTCGTAAAGCTCCTGGCACTTTCTGGCATTCTTTACAGGTGGCGAACTTAGCAGAGGCAGCCGCTTATGAGATTGGAGCCAATGCTCAATTGGTTAAAGTTGGAGCTTTGTATCATGATATAGGAAAAATGCTACAACCTGCTTATTTTATTGAAAACCAAAAGACAGCCATTAATCCACATGATGACCTGCCTTATGAAGAGAGTGCAAAAATCATCATCAATCACGTTACCAATGGTATCGCTATGGCCAAAAAAGCCAATCTCCCCAATCCACTCATCGACTTTATTCGTACCCATCATGGAGATACTCGAACAGAATATTTCTATCGCAAATATTGTCAACAAAATCCAGGTAAAGAAGTCGATGACAAAATTTTCCGTTATCCTGGTCCTCGACCTTATTCTAAAGAAACAGCTATTTTGATGATGGCTGATACCATCGAAGCTGCCTCTAGGTCACTCAAAAATCCGACAGAGGAGGATATTGATAAACTGGTAGAGAATCTTGTAGACTCCAAAATCAAGCACAATCAATTTGTCAATTGTGACATTAGTTTCAAGGACATTACCGCCATCAAAAAAGTCTTCAAACGGCAGTTGCGAAGTATTTATCACGTCAGGATTAGTTATCCATCTGCTGCTAAAAATTAATTCCATCTCTATGATTCCTCCACAAACTGTAGCACGTATTAAAGAAGTTGCACAGATAGAAGACATTGTTGGCGATTTCGTTCCACTAAAAAAACGAGGAGCCAATTTTATCGCCTGTTGCCCTTTTCACAATGAAAAAACACCTTCCTTCTCTGTTTCTCCGACTAGAGGGATTTACAAGTGTTTTGGCTGTGGGGAGGCAGGTAATTCCATCAATTTTGTGATGGAACATGAGAATATGACCTATCCTGATGCCCTTCGATACATTGCACAAAAGTACAATATACATATAGAGGAAGTTGAGGATGAGCAAGGTCGAGCAGAGCGACAAGAGATGGATAGCTTATTTATTGTCAATCATTTTGGCGTGGAGCATTTTATCCACAATTTAAAAGAAACGGATGAGGGAAAAAGTGTAGGGTTAAGTTATTTCAAGGATCGAAGACATTTTACAGATGCTACGATTGAAAAATTTCAGCTGGGTTATAGTTTAGATGATTTTGATACTTTTCCCAAGGTAGCACAGGAAAAGGGATATCGCATTGATTTATTAAAGAAAGTCGGGCTAATTCGGACTAAAAATAATCGGGATTATCCTTTTTTTAGGGGGCGAGTCATGTTTCCTATCCATAGTTTATCTGGAAAAGTTGTTGCTTTTGCTGGGCGGACACTTAAAACGGATAAAAAAATCCCTAAATATGTCAATTCACCAGAAACAGAAATCTATGTCAAGAGCAAAATCCTCTATGGCATGTATCAAGGCAAACAAGCCATTAGAAAGACGGATAATTGTTTTTTGGTGGAGGGTTATACCGATGTCATCTCTATGCATCAAGAGGGTGTAGAAAACGTTGTTGCTTCTTCTGGTACTTCTTTGACTACTGAACAAATCAAACTCATCAAAAGATATACGAAAAATGTCACCTTGCTTTTTGACGGAGATGCCGCAGGAATCAAAGCTGCATTGCGGGGTGTAGATATGATTTTGGAGGAGGATATGGCGGTTAAAGTATTGGTTTTACCTGATGGCGAAGACCCTGATTCTTATGTTCAAGAAAATGGGAAATTGGGCTTTGAGGCTTATGCGGAAAAAAATACGAAAGACTTCATCTTTTTTAAGGCCAATTTACTCCTAAAAGAGGCCGAAAAAGACCCTATTGCTCGTTCCAAAGCCATTAATGCGATTATTCAAACACTTACAAAAATTCCTGATCCAGTCAAACGCTCTTTGTACATTAAAGAGTGTGCCCACCTACTAGATTTGAGTGAACGGATTATCATTACTGAAACCAATAAACTCAAAAGACAGCATTTAGAAAAAAAACAAGCCAAACAGCAATTACAAAATGCAGTACAAGCTGATCTTCCACCTGAAGCATTGCAGAATGTAGCTCAATTACCCAATACACAGAGCCTCAAAACCCCTAAAGATAGCTGGGAAAGGGATTTAATTCGCATTTTATTAGAACATGGTGATAAATTGTATGATATTGAAGTATATATCGCTGTATTTATCATTCAGGAAATAGAAGAGCTGCCCTTAACCAATACCAATTATCAACAAATTGTAGAAATCTACCACAATCATCTTGAAGAAGGAAAAATTTTAAGCAAGGATTTTTTCATTCATTATGATGATGCTGTGGTGAGTCAAACCGCTACAGAATTACTAGGTGGTCAATATGTTATTAGTGAAAATTGGGAAAAATTACATAATATTTTTATAACAGAAACGGTCAATAATTTCAAATTAGAAGTAGAAAAATTGGTGACTCGCTTTAAGTTGAAATGGATTGATAAAATGACGGATGATATTGGCCAACAAATCAAGGAAGCTCAACAGCAGGGCAATCATGATGCGTGTATGATTTTACTGCAAAAGCAAATGCAATTACTCACTTGGAAAAAGGAATTGAGTGCTTTACAAAATAGTGTTATTTTACGATAAATTTCTCTAAAAACATGCTCAAAAAAACGCTAATCCTCTTACTAGTATTGGTCGCAATAATGGCTATTGCGCTACTAAGTTTTTTCAAAGTCAATGATGCGCCTATATTACATGGCAATCTGGATTGTAATGTGGTTTATAAGGATGATTTGGCTTTAGATATTTACCTGCCTACCCAACCCATTTATGATAAAATCCCCGTTGTGGTTCATTTTCATGGTGGTGCATGGATAGCAGGTTCCAAAGCAACGGTCAATAATGCTCGTTTTAATGGAGCTTTCAATGTATTGAGAGATAAAGGCTATGCAGTCATCAGTCCTAACTACACCTTAGCCAAGGCTGGACAATCTCCTTTTCCTGCTTGTATTGCCGATGCTTTTGATGTTTTGACTTGGGTAGAAAAAAATGCCCAACAATACCGTTTTGATTTGGATAATGTTGGGGTAATGGGAGAATCTGCAGGCGCACACTTGGCACTCATGACCGCCTATAGTCCCGCAAGCAATTTCACTACTCCTAACGCTATTGATATAAAATATGTGGTCAATGTTTATGGCCCTACTTATTTAGAAAAATTATATCAAGATCAGAAACCACTCGTTCAACGCATGAAAACAAGTGTCAGCAGCTTACCCAGCTCCCTACAAGATCGCTTTGACCTACCCAAATATTTATTTGGTTTTGACCCTGCAAAGGATAGTGTCAAAACGGCTCAGTTTGCCCAGAAATTTTCTCCTATTACCTTTGTACATGATGCTGTTCCACCTACTTTATTGATACATGGTAATAAAGATCAGCTCGTTCCCATTTCCCAATCTGAATATTTAAAAGAAAAACTAGATCGACTCGGCATTCCGAATGAATATCATATTATTGAGGGAATGGATCATGCTTTTAGGGAAGCATCTACTGAGCAAAAAGCAGATACACAACAGTGGATTGTGGATTTTATTGTTGACAAATATAATATTTAGAAATAGAGCTAATGACTACAAAAAATCACATCTTAACCAAATCCAGATAATTTTTTACTAATTTTAGACAGTAATTAAAGCATCAAATCAGCCTTCTAAACGAAAACAACAATACTATTATGGGTAGTGAAAAGGTAAAATTACCAGAAAAACAGGAGCTACAAGGATTTATGATTGATCTTTTGAATGATATCAAAGCATTAGAGATCATGCTAGAAAAAGATATTTTCGAGAAAGATCCTATACGAATTGGAGCCGAGCAGGAATTATGCTTAGTAGATCAGAACTGGAAACCAGCGATGATTAATATGGATGTATTATCGAGGTTAAAAGATCCAATGTTCACTACTGAGCTGGCTCGTTTCAATATGGAAATCAATGTAGAACCTCAGTTATTTAAAGGACACTGTTTAAGTAAAATCGAAAACCGCATTACAGATCTTCTCAAAGAAGCACGTAAAGAAGCTCTGGCTGTAGGAGCAGATATTATCCTGATTGGTATTTTACCTACCATTAGAAAGGCAGATCTTATCATGGATAATCTAACCCCCATTGAGCGGTATTATGCCCTAATGGAATCCATCGCCAAACTTAGAGGACGAGAGGAATTACAATTGATTATTCGAGGGATTGATGAATTGATGACCAAGCATTATTCCCCACTTCCAGAGGCTTGTAATACAGGCTTTCAGGTACATTTACAAGTTACTCCTGAAGATTTTGCCAATAAATACAATATTGCCCAAGCCATAGCAGGACCAGCTTTAGCTATTGCCACTAATTCTCCAATGCTTTTTGGTAAAAGGTTGTGGCATGAAACCAGAGTGGCTTTATTCCAACAATCTATAGATGTAAGAACGGCTGGTGATAATTTAAGGGATCGAAGTGCAAGGGTGATGTTTGGCAATAAGTGGGTAGAGCGGTCTATTCTGGAAATTTACAAAGAAGATGCGATCCGCTTTAGAGCTTTATTAAGCAATACAGAAAAGGAAAACTCCTTAGAAAAGTTGAAAAAAGGGGAAATACCTTCTTTACATGCCCTACAAATTCACAATTCTACAGTTTACCGTTGGAATCGTCCTTGTTATGGCATTAGTAATGGTATTCCACATCTACGGATTGAAAATAGAGTATTGCCTTCAGGGCCAACCGTAGCAGATGAAATGGCGAATGCTGCTTTTTGGTTAGGTTTGATGAATGGTATGGATGATGTCTACCCCAATATTTCTAAGAAATTTGAATTCCACAATGCCAAAGCCAATTTTGTAACCGCTTGCAGAAATGGAATGAATACCAAATTTCAATGGATTAAAAACAAATCCTACTATGCTTCAGAATTAATTTTGAAGGAATTTTTACCCATAACCAGATTGGGATTAGAAAAAGCCCAAGTAGCCAAAGAAGATATAGATCGGTATTTAGATATTTTGGAAGCCAGAGTCTCTACAGGTCAATCTGGCTCCCAATGGATGCTCAATTCCTATGCAAAACTCATCAAAGATACCTCAGCAGAGGAAGCAAGAGCAGCCATTACCGCTTCTATTGTCAAACAACAAAATGTAGACAATCCACAACCTGTTCACAACTGGCGATTGGCATCTGTTAATGACCTAGAGGGCTGGCAACCGTCAGAGTTAATTGTAGAAGATTTTATGCAAACAGAGTTGTTTACAGTCACCAAAGACGATATTATTCAACTCGTTTCAGAAATGATGGACTGGCAAAAGCTACGTTATGTTCCAGTAGAAGACGATAATGATGAGTTTATTGGATTGGTTACTTCTAGACTGATTATGCGAGAGCTAAAGAAAAGATATTATAGTGATAGTAATAATGAAGTCAATAAGAACAATAAATTAATCACTGTAGCAGAGGTCATGTTGACCAATCCTATCACGATTGAACCAGAACGGAGTATCTCAGAAGCGATCAGTTTGATGCAAAGCCATGAGATAGGCTGTTTACCTGTTGTCAGCAATGGCAAGCTCTTAGGCATCGTTACAGAGCAAGATTATATGAAAGTCATTGGAAGATTAACCTATAAGCACTTTAAAGTATAGTCAAATACATCGAAATATAAACCACTATTTGCTTTGGAATGGACGGTATGAATAGCATATACATTGGATAGGCATGGATTTTGGGCTTTTTAAAGATAGCAGCAATTGCATACCTAGTATTAGTTTTATTAGTGGAATTTACTATTCCTAAAAATAGCTTAGGAACAAGTGAAAAATAAGTTTACAGTTTTGATTAGGGAAATTTGGCACTAGACGAGGCAAAAAACGTAGGCGATGCGAGCATTGGCGAGGCTTTTTAACGAAGTATAGGGGCAAATTTATCAATCAAAATAAAAAGTTATTTTTTTACTGTTCCTAATAAAAAGCAATGATTATATATGTTCAAACAGCCATTCTTAAACTTAAAAACGATACGTAAGTAATGAAAATAGATACAGAGAAAGAGAAAGAGAAAGTATTGGACAAACAATCACCCTCGCCCATCAACGATTCTCGTGTAGTAGGCTATTATGGCGGTCAGCAGGATGGCCCCTTGTTTATCGCTTTATCAGGCGTACATGGGAATGAAAAAGCGGGGGTACAAGCACTTACTAAGGTGTTTAATAAATTGGAAGCCAATGCTAGTAAGCTGAAAGGGATGTTTATTGCTGTAACAGGCAATTTATCTGCTTTTAAGATGGATAAACGTTATATAGATGTAGACCTTAATCGACAATGGTATCCTAGAAAGGTAAATAGAATTCAACAAACACCACGAAAAAACCTCCTAATATCAGAGGATGTTCAGCAAAAAGAATTGTTGATCTTGTTCAACTATCTCAAACGTTTTTACTATAAATCCCTCCGCAATCGCTTCAAAAAGCAGGTGGTCATGATTGACCTACATACCTTTTCTGGTAAAGGAGGAGCTTATAGTATTGCTACTCATCTAGGACAAAGTAAAGAATTTGCTTCTAAATTAAAGGTTCCTGTCATTATTGGATTGGAAAATGTATTACGAGGAACAACCATGCACTATTTCAATGATTTAGAGATGGTTTCCTACAGTTTTGAAGCTGGTCAACACTATGACCCCAAATCTATTGATGTTACAGAAGCTGCTGTTTGGTTGAGTTTGGTGAGTGTCGGTTGCCTTAAAAAAACCGATGTGCCTGAATATGAAAAATATGAAAAGATTTTAGACGATATTGGGCGTAATTTACCTAAACGAGTCGAGTTCTGCTATCGACATGCCATTACAGAAGATGATGAATTTACCATGCGAGCAGGATTTCGCAATTTCCAGCCGATTGCCAAAGGGGAATTGTTGGCAGAGGATAAATACGGACCAATTTACTCCCCTATTGAGGGATTAATGCTCATGCCATTGTACCAAAAACAAGGAGTCGATGGCTTTTTTATTGTAAAAGAGGCAGAAGAAGAGGATTAGTCGAGATATACTTGGTTCTAATACCCAATCATTCTTTTCCAGTATTCAAATTTATCAACCATGACCTTCCAGACACTCATCAAACAAGGTATTCCTAGTGAATTGCCAGCGATGCCGACTTATAATCCACAAATCAATCACGCTCCTAAAAGAAAGGTGCCTTTAAATACAGCCGAAAAAAAATTAGCGATCAAAAATGCCCTGCGCTACTTCGATCCTAAACACCATGCTGTACTCGCTCCCGAATTTGCGGAAGAATTGGAAAAGTATGGACACATTTATATGCATCGTTTTCGACCAAACTATGCATTTAAGGCAAGGCATATTGATGAGTATCCTTGTCATACCAAACAGGCAGCGGCAATTATGCTCATGATTCAAAATAACCTCGATCATGCAGTTGCTCAACATCCTGATGAATTGGTGACTTATGGCGGAAATGGGAGCGTTTTTCAAAATTGGGCGCAATATCTGTTGACAATGCAATATTTGTCAGAAATGACCGAAAATCAAACGCTGGTGCTTTATTCAGGGCATCCACTCGGTCTATTTCCTTCTCATCCTGATGCACCAAGAGTCGTTGTCACCAATGGCATGATGATCCCCAATTATTCTAGCCTTGAAGATTTGGATAAATACAATGCTTTAGGTGTTACGCAATACGGTCAAATGACTGCTGGTTCCTTTATGTATATTGGTCCACAAGGAATTGTTCATGGAACAACGATTACCGTTCTTAATGCTGGACGAATGCAAATTGAGGATTTAGGGGAAGATGGGTTAAATGGGCGAGTCTTTGTCACTTCTGGTCTAGGAGGCATGTCTGGCGCACAGGCAAAGGCTGCGGTTATTGCTGGGGCGATTGGTGTAGTAGCTGAAATCAACCCAAAAGCAGTGCAAAAGCGACATGAACAAGGCTGGGTAGATGAGGTATATACCGACCTTACTGCCTTGACCAACCGCATTGAACAAGCTAGAGCCAATAAAGAAGCGGTTTCCCTAGCTTATCAAGGAAATGTTGTGGAAATGTGGGAGCATTTTGTACAAACCAATACGCCTATTGAATTGGGTTCTGATCAAACTTCTTTGCATAATCCTTATAATGGGGGGTATTATCCTGCTGGAATGAGCTTTGAGGAAGGCGAAATATTGATGAAACAGAATCCTGCTGCATTTAGAACTGCTATTCAAGATACTTTGAGAAGACATGTGGATGCAATTAATGCGATGAGTGAAAAGGGCATGTATTTTTGGGATTATGGAAATGCTTTCTTGTTGCGTGCTAAGGAAGAAGCAGACGCAGACATTACCCTCGAAGATGGCAGCTTCAAATACCCTTCTTATGTAGAGGATATTATGGGGCCAATGTGCTTTGATTATGGCTTTGGGCCTTTTAGATGGGTTTGTACTTCTGGTGATCCTAAAGATTTGGATAAATCAGATGAAATTGCTGCCCAAGTTTTGCGTCAAATTCGGGAAACTGCTCCTCAAGAAATTCAAACACAGTTAACCGATAATATTCGCTGGATAGAAGCAGCTAAGGAAAATAAATTAGTTGTCGGCTCCCAAGCTCGTATTCTCTATGCAGATGCGGAGGGAAGGATTAAAATTGCGAAGGCGTTTAATGATGCAATTAAGGAAGGCATTATTTCTGCTCCAATTGTATTGGGTAGAGATCACCACGATGTTTCTGGTACCGATTCCCCCTACAGAGAAACCGCTAATATCTATGATGGTTCTCGATTTACAGCAGATATGGCGATTCACAATGTCATTGGAGATGGTTTTAGAGGTGCTACCTGGATTTCCATTCATAATGGTGGTGGCGTTGGCTGGGGAGAGGTGATTAATGGTGGTTTTGGTATGTTGATTGATGGCACCGAAGCATCAGAAAGACGTTTGAAAATGATGTTGCATTGGGATGTGAATAACGGAATTGCTCGTAGAGGCTGGGCAAGGAATGAAGGGGCTATTTTTGCGATTAAACGAGCGATGGAAGAAAATCCAGACTTAAAAGTTACTCTACCTAATATGGCAGCGGAGGAACTTTTGGATCAAGTTATCTATAAAAACAGCGAGGTGATATAGGATTACCCTACATCACCCCTGCTTTCAATTATAGCTCGTAATCTAAGCAATCAAAAAATGCTTGCTTGACTTCTGATTAAATGCCCAAAGATTTGATCTTAATGTCGTCCATACCAGAGCTTTCTGCGGCTTCCATTAAGTTTTTAAGGCTATTTTTGATGGTTCGATCATTGGTCAAGCCACTCATTTTGATGAGTAAGGCAGAGATGGTTAGGTTTTTTACATCCTCCGTATTTAATCCGAATTGACCAATCAGGTTACGGATTTTTTCAATCGGTCCTAGTTCATCTCCATCCTCCCCATTTCCATTTCCACCACTTAGCAAAAAGGTTTTCGCATCTTTGATGGTACTGCTATTATTAACGAAGCTGTCTAGGGAACGACTGCGGGTAATGGATTTAACAATATTCTCATAGAACATCGTTTCTCCACCCACAATATCAATCTTCGTAGACTTAAAGGCCTCTGCCAATGCTTTAGACTGTACTTCAGCAACTGCTTTTTGAATTTGTATATTCGCCAATTCAATCGCTTTCTCTTTCTCTAAGCGCAATTTAAATTCTTCATGCTCTTTACCCACACCATCCAATTGCTTCATTGCTTCGGCTTTCTCTCGTATACCCTTAGCATCTGCCATCCCTTTTTCTTCTAGGATTTTGGCTTCTGCTAGTCCTTTTTGTTCGGTGATCTTCGCATCTGCCATACCCTTCTCTTCAATCACCTTAGCCTCTGCCAATCCTTGTTTCTCATTTGCCGCAGCTTTCAACTCAATTGCTTTCGCTTCTGCAATTGCTGTTTTCTCAATAATATTCGCTTCCACTAATCCTTGACGTTCAGAAGCATTCGCTTTCGCCTCAATCACCTGCGCCTCAGAAACTCCAAATGCTGCTTCCTCTGCTGCTCTTGCTTCGGCCATAATCTTCTTGGCTTCTGCTTGTTTAACTGCTGCATTTTTCTCTGCGTCTGCATCAATGACAATCTTTTGCGCTCTTACTTCCGCAGCCAGTTTATCGGCTTCTGCTTTCTTAGTGGTTTTAATCAAGTCTTGTTGAGCAGTTTGCTCCGCTTTTTTCAAGGCAACTTGCTTATCTCTTTCTGCTGTTGCTAAAGCCTTGGTATCCTTAATCTTCTCTTCCTCCTCCACAACTGTTTTTTCAACAACGATTCGCTCTCTAATCACATCTTGAATCTGCTTCTTCTCCTCTTCCAAAGCTTTTTGCTTCTCAATACGAGCCAATTCAACCACTTTTTCTCTTTCTGTAACTTCCAATAAGCGATCTTTCTCTACTTTTTCTGTTTCAATAGCATCCACACGCTGCTTTTGCTTCTCTGCTAGGATCACCTGTCGCTGTTTATTCTGTTCTGCAATTTCAATTTCCTCTTCAGCAGCAATCCTAGCTCTTTCTGCTTTCATTCTTTCTTCTTCTAAAACTTTAGCCGCCTCAGCTTCTTGTCTAGCCTTAATTGTGGCAATTTCTCGCTTTTGAATTTCTTCTTTTTCAGTTAATTGGCGCTCCAATTCTAAAATCGCTTCTTTTGCTTCTACATCCTGCTTGGTAATCGTCTTTTTCTCTTCATTACGAATCAAATTCGCTTTGATTTTCTCATTAGCCGTTAGTTCGGTAATTTTCTTAATACCTTGTGAATCCAAAATATTATCCTCTTTAAGGAAACTGACTGGTGTTTGCTCTAAATAATCAATCGCCGCATCATCTAATACATAACCATTCAAATCCTTACCAATAGTATTCAATATCTCTTGCTTGAATCGCTCTCTGGAATTGTATAATTCTACAAATTCAAATTGCTTACCCACCGTCTTTAAAGCCTCTGAGAATTTAGCTTCAAATAAGGTGACAAGGGTTTCTGGGGAGGAGGCACGCTCACAGCCAATGGTTTGAGATACTTTTGTAACTGCCTCAACAGTACGGTCAACTCGAACAAAGAATACTACTTTAATATCCGCTCGAAGATTGTCTTTACAAATCAAACCGTCTTTTCCTAAACGTTGAATCTCTACTTTTTTCAGGGAAATCTCCATAATTTCTGCTCTATGAAGCAGCGGAATCACAGAAATACCATTATCAAAAGCAATCTTGGTACCGCCCTGCCCTGTTCGCACAATGGCTTCTCCTTGAATTGGTTTCTTGAAGAAAGCAGCATAAAAGCCCAAAATAACAAAGATAATGAACACAATAAAGACCACAATGGCAACGCCTAGTGCTGTAAACATAGGGTCGAGTAATAATAGGCAACTTATTAATGTCGTCATAGAGTGAATTGAATTTTATTAGTGTAATGTAATGTAATTATTTTTCTATTGATATAATATCATGTGAGAAGAAAGGTAAACCTTAGCTATCTCCCATTAGGTACTGATATAGTCTATAGCAATATGTTCGATAGCATAACCTCCCAGTAAGTTTCTAGCTTCATCTTGTAGAGCTGTCTTAAAGACATCTCTTTTGTCAATAATTTCTCTTACAGTAAAAGATTTGGCGGTCAATTCGAGGATTTCCTTTAACCGGATGCTAAATAACTCCTGAATTTTGGTATTATTAAAGGTTTCATCTGGATGCCCTACTGTTTTAATCGCTTGCAAAATTCCATCTTCGTCCTGTTCAATACCGATGAAAAACTCCATACGGACATTGGCTTTTTGCCCATCTTGACAAACCAAGCCTGCTCGTCCTTCTTTCTCTATAATCACTCGCTTTGAAGAGAGATCAACAACCGATAGCTGGTGAAATAGAGGCATCACACTAATTCCTCTATTTAAGGCTACTTTATTCCCCCCTAATCCTGTTCTCACCAAAGCTTCACCAGGAGCTGGTTTCCGAAAATTGAGTACCATATTGATTAAGAAAAACAGTACCAAACAAATGAGTAATGCTGGTATAATGAGGATTAAAAGTCTCATGTTTTATGATTAAAATAAGTTTATTGGTCTGGGAGACGCTTTCAATATTACAAAATATTTTATTGATACTATACAAAGTTTTATCTATCCTCAAATCATTATTACATTTTCATGAAATACAATTTTAGTACCATGTCTGTCCATTATTCCTTTCCAACATCATCTTTTCAATGACTTTGTATATATTATGCTTCATTTATTCTATTCATACGGAACAACCATATAATATCCATCCTTTTTTTCAATAAATTCTACCTTGCTATCCTTTTTAATATGGATGCCTTCTTTAGTTTTCGCATTTAATAATAAGAAATCTCCTTTTTCTCCCACATATTCTACCTGTCCCATTTTTTGTCCACTAATGGTTAATACAACGGTTCCTGCTTTACCAATCAAGTCTTCATCTTTGTGTCCCTTATTCATTTTACTAAAACTCTTCGCTAGGGGCGTTGATACAATTTTAGTCAAAAATAGACTAGCAATTAGGTTAGGCACCAATAGGATGAGTCCTAAAGCAAAACTTGTATTTTGAATGCTATAATTGAGGAGAATAGAAAATGGCCAAAGGAAAAGGCTCAGAATACTGAGGTAAATCATGAAAGGCACCTGACCAATATTGAAGAATTTTAAAATACTAGCCAAGCCAAAACTACTACCTGATGAATTTGCATCTATGTCTGTATCAGCGTCAATGTCTGCATCAACATCCATGTCCATGTCAACATCTAAGTCAATGTCAAGATCTGCGTCAACATCAAAATCAAGGAAATTAGCATCTAAGGCACCTAGAATAACCATAATGCCGTAGACAATGCATAGAAATAGTAGTGTGGTAGGAATCAGATTTGGTGGAGAGAATGCATTATGAAATAGTTCTAACATCTTTTGAATGATATGTTTATTTAAATAATGAGTGACATATGCACAAAAGTTCCATGCACCTCATTTTCTGTAGCAATTTAATTTATGCATTGAAAATACAAATTATTTATTCCTTTGGCAATAATGTTTCCACTCTTATACAAATTATTTATTTCTTGAACTATAATTATTTCCTATAATAATATCATCAATAGGTCTTATTCTATCTTTTTCTAAAAATAACAGGAACAAATATTGCAGAAATCTTCTTTTTATAATAACTTCTTTTCGTTTTTGGACGTAAACCATACGCCCCAACATAATAAAATCCATAGACCATATGCCCGAAAATCCTCAATCACTAGAACTTGGAACTTACGAAATTATTAGGGGTCGCTTGCAGAAGCAAAATGCAAATTTACAACAGCGACTTTCCCAGCTTAATGAGTCCCGTAAAACAGTCTTTGGAGCTGTAGAGACAACTTTGATTGCCAATGATCACATTGCCACAGAAAACAATTGTATTGCCAGAGAGATCGTTGCACTAGGCAATAAATGTATTTTTGGTTATAATGTACATATTGGACTCAAATCACAGATCGAGCTATCTGATGTGTTTAGTGTTTTTGAATTTAGAGATCATAGTTTCCACAAAATTGAACTATCACTCTTAGAGCAACCTGCCTTTATCAATGATTTTCAAAATCTTTATCGTTATTATCGAAATACTGTTTTTGCCAAATTTTTGGTAAAAGGAGCCTATTTATACATGTGTTTCCAGACTGGAAAAACGCATAAAGATATTAAGGTTTTTAAATGGTTGATTGAAGATGAAACATTGACCTATATTGATGATCGGAGTGCCGCAGAATTTATTCCTCCTTCTCAACATGAGTTTGGATGGACTCGAACAGGTCGAAATCAAATGCGTGCAGGGAAATATCCTCATATTTCTATTCTGGATCGTTTATTTGTAGAGTCTATGAATGGAGACATTACGATTAAAATTGAGGACAATACAGAGACAGGGAAAGGGATTTTTAGTGAAGAGGTGGAGATGAAGGATCAAACGCTAGATGATGCTGATTTTTATTATGCAGATTTAGGGAATATTATCGCCTTGAAAATTCGCCCTTATCGGGAGGAGTTTCGCTATTATCTATACAATACGAAAGTCCAGGAGGTCAAAAGGGTGGATAGCATTCAGGATGCAGCCGTTTTATTACCAGAAAGTCAAGGTTTGATTTTCTCTAATGGTTATTATTTGCAAACAGGCGAATTTAAATTATTCGATAAAACCTTTTCAGGAATTCAATTTGAGCAAAGGATTATTTCGCCTAATGGGGAGGATTATTTATTCGTTTTTTATCAGCCTGAATTGGATGAATATGTGTTAATGCCTTATAATATTATCCAGCAGAAAGTGGAAACGCCCATTCTTTGTAATGGTTATACTTGCTTTCCTAATGGCGAATTATGCTATTTCCGAGCGGAAAATGACCCTACGAAGCATCACGTCATCCAAATCTGGCAAACGCCTTATACTGAAAATGGCTATTTGCCTAATGCTCAACAAGATAGCTATCTTTTTAAGGTTGGGAATAAAGATATTGTTCGGGCAATGTCGGAGTGTTATGAGGTGATTACTTTGTTGAATAAGGAGGATAGCTATGCGAATTTGTATCTTGATTTGGTGAAAAAGACCACCAATGTTATGGATGCTTATTATTGGATCAGTCATGAGGAGGGTGGGCAGTTGAATATTCCTTTGCAGGAGATTAAAAATGCTGCGGTAACGGCTATTGATGAGTATGAAAAGGTGCAAAGAATTAAGGCACAGACTAAGGAGGCGGTTGATGGGGTAAATAATAAGGCGGAGGATTTATTTAAGCGATTGAAGAAGCAACGGTATAATTCTGTAGATCAATATGTCAAAGCTCTTGCAGAGATTCGTCAATTACGAGGGGAAACGATTTCCCTGAAAGAATTGCGTTATATTGATACAGAATGGGTCGATGCTTTGGAGGTGAAATTAGGGGAACAAAGTGATGTTTTATCGGAGAAATGTATTGAGTTTTTATTGAAGGATGATGCTTTAAAGCCTTATCATGAAAAGGTAAACGAAAAAAAAGCGGCTATAGATGCTGTACAAAAGGTGATAGATGCCGAACAATTGGAAAAGGATGTGGATGAAATTGGTGGGGAATTGGAATTGTTGATTGATATTGTAAGTAATTTGAAGATTACCGATGCCACCCATACGACCCAAATCATTGACAATATTTCAGGTATTTTTATCCAACTCAATCAGCTTAGAGCCAAATTAAAGAATCGTAAGAAAGATCTTAGAGGAACAGAGGCAAATGCCGAGTTTCAAGCGCAAATTAAGTTATTGGAGCAGAGCATTATTAATTATCTGGATTTATGTGATAAACCTGTCAAATGTGATGAATATTTGACCAAATTGATGGTTTCCCTAGAGGAATTGGAGGGAAAATTTGTCGATTTTGATGAGTTTACGACGATTATTTATGATAAAAGAACGGCCATTAATAATGCTTTTGAATCGAAAAAGCTGCAATTGGAAGAGCAGCGTAATCGTCGGGCAGCGAATTTACAAAATGCGGCAGAGCGTATTTTCAAAGGAGTTAAGAATAAATTGAAGGGTTTTAAAGAGGTGAGTGAAATCAACGCTTATTTTGCGGCTGATTTAATGATTGATAAGGTAAGGGATATTATTAAGCAGTTGACGGATTTGGAGGATACGGTTAAGGCAGATGATCTACAAAGCCAGCTCAATTCAATCAAGGAGGAAGCGATTCGTCAGTTGAAAGATAAAAAAGAATTGTTTGTAGATGGGGCAAATGTGATTAAGTTTGGCAAACATCATTTTTCGGTGAATGTCCAGCCGCTTAATTTGACCACTGTATTGCGGAATGATGCCTTGTATTTCCACTTAACAGGAACCAATTTCTTTGAAAAAATAAAGGACACTACCCTAGTAGCATCTAAGGCGGTTTGGAAACAAAGTTTGATTTCTGAAAATCAACAAATCTATCGCTCTGAATATCTGGCTTACCTAATGATGGAGGCTTTTAAGGATAAAATGAAGGAATTGGATTTGCCTAAAGATCAATTATTGGCAAAGGTACAGGAATTTATGGCTCCTAGATACCAGGATGCTTATGTAAAGGGAGTAAACGATCAAGATGCGGCATTGATTCTTCAATCTTTGGTGCAGTTGAATCAGACAATTGATTTACTGCGTTATCCACCTATTGCTCGTGCTTGTGCGATTTTATATTGGGAAATTTTTGAAAATGAGGCAGAAAAAGCGGTGTTGAATCACCAGCTCAAAGGAACAGGCATGCTTTTAAAAGTTTTTCCTGATAGTAAAGAATATGGAGATTTATTGCAAGAATTGCAAAAGGAAATTGCTGACTTTATTGAGGAAACACAATTATTTGATCCCAATTTAAGTGAGCAGGCAGCGGAGTATCTTTTTCATGAATTGACTCGTAGTAATGATTTCATTATTAGTCCAGAAGCAGCTCATTTATACAAAGAATTTCAGCATTACCTGACACAGGGCAAGCATTTGAATACTTACGAGGCTTCTTTGAAAAACCTGAATGAGCAGGCGAGTAAAAAATATATACTGATTCGGAATTGGTTATTGGCGTTTATTAAGCAAGAGCAAAAAACAAGTTGGTTGCCTTTTGTAGAAGAAGGAGCGGCATTGCTTTTAATTCAGTATTTTAATCAACAAAAGGTTGTCCATTCTTCTACAAGTGTAACCGTCACAGACTTGAATGGTTCGCATAATTTAATTCAACAGGGCAAATATCAATTAGAGTACAATGCCTTTATGAACAAAATGCGAGCTTATTTTAAGGAGATCGTTCCTTTGTTTGAGCAATTTACAGAGCATAAAAAAGTACTTACCGAGCAATATGCTCAACAAATGCGTTTGAATGAGTTCAAACCTCGTGTCTTGTCTTCTTTTGTGCGTAATCAATTGATTGATCAGCTTTACCTCAATATTATTGGGGATAATTTGGCGAAACAGATTGGTGTAGTAGGTGATCAGAAGCGGACGGATTTGATGGGGATGCTATTATTAATTTCTCCTCCAGGTTATGGAAAGACGACTTTGATGGAGTATATCTGTAGTCGTTTAGGCTTGATTTTTATGAAAATTAATGGGCCTGCGATTGGTCATAATATTACTTCCCTAGATCCTTCTGAGGCTAAAAATGCGGCTGCAAGGGAGGAATTGAAGAAGTTGAATTTGGCTTTTGAAATGGGGGATAATGTGATGATTTATGTGGATGATATTCAGCACTGTAACCCAGAGTTTTTGCAGAAGTTCATTTCGCTTTGTGATGGTCAGCGTAAGGTGGAGGGGGTTTATAATGGGGTGAGTAAGACCTATGATTTGAGGGGTAAAAGGGTTTGTGTGGTGATGGCTGGTAATCCTTATACAGAGAGTGGCGATAAGTTCACCATTCCTGATATGCTTGCCAATCGTGCAGATACTTACAATCTAGGGGATATTATCGGAGACTCTGGAGACTTGTTTAAGTTGAGTTATATTGAGAATTGTTTGACTTCTAATGCCATTCTTAATCGCTTAAGCAATAAGAGTATGAAGGATGTTTTGACCTTAATTCGAGTGGCAGAAACGGGTCAACAAGATGGGATAGAATTTGAAGCGGATCACAGTCCAGAGGAATTGAAAGAGTATATCAATGTATTGGAAAAATTGCTGGTGGTACGAAATATTGTATTGCGGGTTAATTTGGAATATATTAAATCAGCTGCTCAAGAGGATCAATATCGTACTGAACCGCCTTTTAAATTGCAAGGTTCTTATCGAGATATGAATAAATTGGCAGAAAAAGTAGTGCCTATTATGAATGAAAAGGAGTTAAATACCTTAATCATTTCCCACTATATTAGTGAAGCACAAACTTTAACAACAGGTGCAGAAGCCAATTTACTTAAATTTAAAGAGATTAATGATTTACTGACGGACGAAGAAAAAGAGCGTTGGAAGATCATTAAAGAGACTTTTGGTAGGCATCAATTACTCAATGGTAAAGGTATTGATCGAATGGGGCAATTAGTAGGTCAATTAACCGCTATTGCAAAGGGATTGGATGGTTATTCTAATGCTTTTATACAAGGTTTGGAGCGGATTAGCTCTAAATTGGAGCGATAAGATATAATCTAATCAATACCCAAAAGCACAAAAGCCGTAAGGATTACTCCTTACGGCTTTTGTATTTTATAGTCAATGTATGAACCAAGAACAAGTAGTAGAACCACTTGCTCTTGCTATCATTACATTTTTATCATTTGGTTTATTCAACAACCACTCTTTCTGTGATTACCTCTTGACCATTAGAGATTGCCAACATGTAAACACCGCTAGACATAGCAGATACATCAAAAGTAGCATTGTTGATACCAGCATTTGCTTTTACTGTTCTTGCTTGAACTGTTCTACCAGTTAAGTCATAGATTGTTAAAGTAATTACTGCATCTGTATCAATAGTATAAGCAACTTGCATTACATCTTGAACAGGAACAGGAGAAATACTTCCTACAGCGAAAGTAAATTCACCACGAGTTACAACAAACTCAGGCGTTTGAGAATTTTGTCCATCGTAGTCATATTGTACAATTCTGTAGTAGCTATCACCAGCAAAAGGAGTTTTGTCTGTCCAGCTATAGCTGTTTGCACTACTAGAGTTACCAGCAGCATCAACAGTACCAATTACTTCAAAATCAACACCATTAGCAGAACGCTCAATGTTGAAATAGTGGCTATTGGTTTCTGTTGCTGTCATCCAGCTAATTTCATTACCATTAGGCATTGCTTCACCACTCCAGCTAACCCACTCAACAGGAACTTTCTTACAGTTTGCTTCACCAGAAATAGAAGTCATACAACCAGCAGCATCTTGAATAAATACTTGGTAAGTATCACCGTCTGGTACTTGGATCAAAATAGTACTTGCAATACTAAATTCACCATTCACACTTCCAGATAAAGTAAATGGAGGCATACCACCAGAAATGAAAATACGTACTTGCTCAATTCCAAAGTTATCATTACAGTTACCTACAGCAGAAACCTCCATAGGCTCAATAATTACTACAGGAACACCAGGAGAAACTCTAGTACATTCATTAGCAATATCTAAGTTACCGTCAGTACAGTCACCAACAACAACAGCAGAGATATAGTAAGTAACACCGTACATACCACCACCAGCTAAGATGTCAGCATAAGTAAACATACCAGTTGTATTACTAGCAATTACAGTACCTACAGAAGAACCACTACTAGTGTGTACAGCATAGATTAAACAACCACCACCTAGTTCTTCACCAGTAGAAGTAATAGAAATTGATTCACCATCACATAACATACCATCAGTCTCACCATCAACTACACTAATATCACCAGCTTGCGTTTCACATTTTGAGCATATAACTTCACTTCTTGATACAGAAGCACTACATACTCCATCACTTACTTCCAGGTTAAATCCAGCACCATCTTGAACGATACCAGGAATTACCTCACCGAATCTAACGATACCATTGTGAACACCAGCGAAAGTATAAGTAAAGTTATTATCATATTCAGGATAACCACCACTAGCAGAAAGGATTAGGTCGTAATCTCCACCTTCGTCAGCTCCTTCAGCACATTGAATTTCTGTAGAAATAACGATTGGAGCTAAACGCAATACTTCAATTCTGTTAGTAGATAGATCGAAGCAATCACCAGTAATACTAGCAATAGTAGCTCCAATACCAGGCGCATTACCTTCGTAAGCTACACCATAGATGTAACATACCTCATTTGGTGGCGCACCTTCAAAGTTGAAAGTAGCCGCTTCTTGCGAAGCAAGTACTTCACCGTTGGCATTAGTCACAACGAATAAGTAGCTACCGTTAACTCCTGAAACGCTTACGTTAACAACGTCATCAATACCATCACCAGAACAAACAGTTGTAGGATCATCAGTACTTAAATCACCACCACTAACAACACAACCAATACATGCCGCATCATCAGAAGCTAAGAAAGTTACTGATGTACCAGCTACATCTAAATCAGCACAAATTGCACCATCAGCAATCAAACCGGCAACATCACCACCAGTTAAACCTGGATTACTAGCAACAGCATCTAGTACTGTTCCAACATCACCATCAACGATATTGATAGCATGTATTGTATAGGTACCTGCACCTCTACTAATTACGCCATCAGTACTTACATCTACGATTGTCAATTCACTACCAGTAGTTACGACCCATGCAGTAGTGTATCCATCTGCATTAGCACCATTTGTACTGAATCTAAGGCTAGTACCTTCACATACTGTTGTATTACCAGGAGCAGCAACAGCACCATAGTCAGCAGCACAAACAAAACATTCAGGTGTATCAGCACCTAAAACGCTTACAGCAACACCATCAACATCTAAGTCAGCACAAAGTGAACCGTCAGCAATTAAAGCAGCGACTTCACCACCAGTTGAGAATCCTTCACCATCAGGATCTACAGCATCTAAACTAGCAATATTTACATTGAATGCATGAACTAAGTAATCACCTGGAGCTAAAGAGAATTCTTCACCACCTCCAGCAGCATCAACAATTGTTAAATCTTCTCCTTGTGTAACCACAAAAATAGTTACATACTCAGGATCCTCATCAACAACAGTTCCAACAGCATCACCTTCTACATCGAAAGTAAAGCTACCACCTTCACAAACAGTTGTGTTTTCAGGAGCAATTACAGTTCCATAACTAGCTATACAGTCGATACATTCTTCATCATCTTCAGCTCTGAATTGAATTGCTACAGGCTCACTATGTGTATAGCAACGACTAAATAGTAAAGAATTACCAGAATTTAATTGAACAGATACAGAAGATAAGTAAACAGTTGTGAAACCTTGCTCGATAATACCTGCATAAGCTTCATGACTAACTACAGTAGAAATTGTAGATCCTTCATCTCTAACATTTCCAATCAAACCTAATACACTTTCACTAGGTACAGCTCTAGGATCACCTGTTTCGCTGTAATCGTATGGATTCTCTACAGTAAGTAAGAAATCAATGAATGTCTCTTCTCCTGTAGTACCTAAATTTACGTTTGCTTCATCAATAGCAATAGTTACTTCGTCACCAGGACAAAGTGCCACATCGGCAGTACCTGCTGCGAAAGGAATCGCACTACTACTACAATCAAACTGACGAGCATGAACATAAAATTGTCCGATAGATGGAGCACCTAAGAAGTTGAAACCATCAATCATCATATAATAAGTAACACCAGCAGTTGTTTGGAAAGAAATACCTGTAGGCCAGTGAGAATTAGAATTATACTCAAAAACAGTAGCATCATCTTCGTTACAATCTACTAATTCTAAGCTTCCGCAATCACCTGTGTAAATAGCCATTTGCGTATCTCCATCAGTAATATAGTCATCATCACTAAGATCAGTACCATCTGCGCTTGTTCTAGAAGTATAGAAGTGATAAGCATTACCATCACCTTCAAAAGAGAACCATAAAGTATTATCTAGTGGCTCTTCTTGGAAGTAGTTTTCTGAGTTTTCACCGAAACATTCAGGAGCTTCAGGATCACTATCTGTGTGTGATGCTGTACTGTTATCAAAAGGTCCAGAAACAGCAGGATCTGTTCCCGCACCACTTGTAGGTAATGTCAATGCAACTGCACCAGAACAATTATTGTTTTCAGCAAAACAAGCATCAGGATCATCAGTTACTGTTAAGTTATACAATGCAGCAGAACCTTCAGTCTCGTCGATAGCATAACAAATATCGCCTAAAATTCCAGCAACAGTACTAATACCTGTTTCAACGTCCTCTACAGTTAATGGTCCGAAAACACCAAAAGCAATGTCTAATAGCTCTTGTAAAGGAAAAGGAACAGGAAGTGGTTCTTCTTCAGTAGGACAAACAGCACCATTTGTAATTGTACAAAGAAGTGCTTGTAAACCTGCATCAGAATTAATATTACCAGCAATTACATCTAATTGCTCTTGGTTAAAGGCAAATCCAATAACTCTATAAGAACCAGTTTCATATGCCTCACTTTCAAATGGGTCAAGACCATTGAAATCAAAGGAACCATCAGCAGTCAGCCCAATAATAAATTCACCTGTTTTCTCTGCTACATCCTCCCCACTTATGTAAAACACTGTTTCATTAGGGGCAATAATTGCGTAAGTATAATCTGGCAATAACGTCTCATCCGGCGAGGGATTGACAGGCCCAGCTATATCACTTGCGCTACTGACTCCCAAACAGAAGGTACTTTGTCCGGGCGGTGTTACCGTACCCGCATTTATACCGTCAGGGCATTGGGCAAAAGCCCAGTGGGAACTAAAAGTCAGTAAAGCTATGGAAATAGCAAGAGCTAATAAACTTTTTTTCATAGCGTGGTATTTTTGTAATTTTTTAGTTTATTAATTTCTCTATTTTTTTGGTTCAATTGGGACCTATTAATAAAATAAATAAACCATCTATCTAAGGTCAATTTATTTCATTAATATTTCCTAGGAATACAAATTAATGATCGTACTCACTCCTCAAAATACAATAAGTAATACCAATACTACTTATTATTTTAGAAAATTTTCGCTTTCATTATTACAAAATCAAGCTACTAATCTATTTTTTCCAAAATAATTAGTACTACTAATTGGCACACGTAAATTATGGGGATTTATGAAGATTGCACTTTATAGCTGCAAAAAGCTATCCGAATAGGCAAACTTTGCCCCAAAAATATCAAATTTTAATCAATAAACTAATTTAGAATCAATGTTTTTGCACTAAGATAATGCCTTTAGTTGAATCCACATTAATTTTAGAATAGTTTTATTGGCATAATAAATTGTATTAATTTTTCGTTATTGCTAAACGATTAAAAAATAACATTCTATGTATCAAGGCAATATAAGTAATCATTTTCATTACATTAATTATATCACCTCATAAATTTATCTGTGATATGGTAATTTTTATTTGATAATTATCCAATAAAAAAACAGATAAACATTGTACCTATGTATTTCTTTTTTATCTCAATTTGTCTTATCTCCTTGTTCTTTTTCATCTTTCTTTAAGCCTAATCAAGTTTGATCTCCAAATTAGTATAAATCTAGCTCAAATTCAAACACAAAAAATGTTATTTGTAAGGGTTTTTAGGTCCTATTTATCAACATTTCTAAGGCTAATTATTTCCAACTCCCTCATTATTAATGTACAAGACATTCAAGGAATGATTTACCTTTATTTATTTGTTTATACTTTCACACTTCAAATTTAAAAAAATGCAGCGTAATATATAGGCAAAGCCACAAAATTCTATAAGGAATTAGCGAAATTATGATTATTGTATGTAATTACGACAAATATTCCAAAGAATTAAACAACTCTATCTTTTTTGTATTGGCATTTCACAAAACAATA
>JAHDFT010000001.1:0-6182 GCA_020628015.1 Bacteroidota bacterium | reverse complement strand
TTCCAAAGAATTAAACAACTCTATCTTTTTTGTATTGGCATTTCACAAAACAATAAAGTTTATTTATCGAATTATTCATTATACTGATAGAACAAAAATAAATTCATTCAATCATGTTCCTATTTATTGCGTAACATAATCTGCTATTGGCGGACAAGTACAAATCAAATTTCGATCCCCTTTTGAATTATCTACTCTAGCTACTGCTGGCCAAAATTTATTCTCAGTTAAATAGGCTAGTGGAAATGCCGCCATTTGCCTAGTATAAGATCGTTCCCATTCTTCTGCACTAATTGCCGCAATGGTATGTGGTGCATTGACTAATAGGTTATTTTCTTCGCTTACCATTCCCAATTCAATTGCTTCTATTTCTTTTCGAATACTGAGCATTGCTTCGCAAAAACGGTCTATTTCTTCTTTAGATTCACTTTCTGTAGGCTCTATCATCATCGTTCCAGCTACAGGAAAAGAAACAGTTGGTGCATGAAATCCATAATCTATCAGTCGTTTTGCAATGTCGGTTACTTCAATATTGGCTAATCGCTTAAATTTTCTAGTATCTAAAATCAACTCATGTCCTACCCTACCTTTTGCCCCTACATATAATACCTCATAAGCATTTCCTAAACGCTCTTTAATATAGTTGGCATTAAGAATAGCCATTTTGGTAGCATTTGTAATTCCCTTTGATCCTAATAATTTAATATATGCATAGGAAATTAATAAAATACTAGCACTTCCCCAAGCCGCCGAGGATACTGCGGAAATACCTTTGCTTGTTTGTTCCTTTTTGAAAATATGGTTAGGCAGGTAAGGTGCTAAGTGAGTAGCTACACAAATAGGTCCCATTCCAGGGCCACCACCTCCATGTGGAATACTAAAGGTTTTGTGTAAATTGAGATGACAGACATCTGCACCGATAATGTGTGGATTGGTTAATCCTACTTGTGCATTCATATTTGCGCCATCCATGTATACTTGCCCGCCATAATCGTGAATATACTGACAAATTTCTTGAATAGCTTCCTCAAAAACACCATGTGTTGATGGGTAGGTGATCATTAAAGCAGACAGTTCATTTTGGTATTTGGCCGCTTTATCCCTTAAATCTTTGACATCAATATTACCACTTTCGTCACATTTTACCACAACTACTTTCATTCCTGCCATTACCGCACTTGCTGGATTGGTGCCATGAGCAGATTCTGGGATAAGGGCAATATTTCGCTGCTTTTCTCCTCTGTCAAGATGATATGCTCTAATCACCATCAATCCACAATATTCCCCTTGTGCGCCAGAATTAGGCTGGAGCGAACAAGCTGCAAAGCCTGTAATTTGAGCTAAATCTTCTTCTAAACGTTGAAATATTTTTTGGTATCCTTTTGCTTGATCTACTGGTATAAAAGGATGTAACTGATTAAAGGCTGGGAAACTAATAGGCATTAACTCTGCTGCTGCATTCAATTTCATGGTACAGGAACCGAGTGGAATCATGGAATGGGTCAAAGATAAGTCTCTTCTTTCTAATTGTTTAATATAACGCATTAATTTTGTCTCTGTATGGTATTTTTCAAAGACAGGATGCGCTAAAAAATGGCTTGTCCGTTGTAGATTTTTTGGAATAACAGAGCTTACCTCCTTGATGGTATCTATATCATCCAGATCTGCGGCTTCTGCAAATACTTGACAAATTCGATTGACATCTTCCATTGTACAAGTCTCATCCAAACTAATACCGATCCAATCTTCATTGTCTTCAAAATAACGCAAATTGACTTGTTCAACCATTTCTGCGACCCTTCTTACCCGAAGTGCAGAAGTAGCAGTATGCTCACTTAAATCAAGCAATAAAGTATCAAAAAAGACTTTATTTTTTTGTTGATAACCTAGTGCTTCTAGTCTTTCAGCAAGTACTAGCGTTAAATAATGTATATTATTGGCAATTCGCTTGATGCCCTTTTGTCCATGATAAACCGCATACATTCCCGCCATGATTGCCAATAGTGCTTGAGCAGTACAAATATTGGAAGTAGCTCTGTCTCTTCTAATATGTTGCTCTCTGGTTTGTAATGCCATTCTATAGGCATTTTTTCCTTCTACATCAGTAGAAACGCCAATAATTCTGCCTGGAATTTGTCGGGTAAAAGCTGTTTTAGTAGCAAAATAGGCTGCATGAGGGCCACCATATCCCATCGGTACACCAAATCGTTGTGTATTCCCTACTACAGCATCTGCCCCCCAAGCTCCTGGCTCTTTCAATAAAGCCAAACTTAATAAATCAGCAGCAACAGTTACATAGGCTCCTAGTTCATGTGCTTTTTCACTAATCGTCTCATAATCATATACAGCTCCATCTTGGGCTGGATATTGTAGTAAACATCCAAATACTGTTTCATCAAATTCAAAATCTCGCCAATCTTGTATGACTAATTCTAGTCCCATAGGTACTGCCCTTGTTTTCAATACCTCTATAGTATGTGGTAGACAATCTTTGGCAACGAGAAATTTATTGATTGGAGCTTTTCTATTGCGTTTATTTCTGATTCGATAAAACATTTGCATACTCTCCGCAGCAGCTGTTCCTTCATCTAACAAAGAGGCATTCGCTATCTCTAAGCCTGTCAAATCACTAACCATTGTTTGAAAGTTCAGTAAAGCTTCCAATCGCCCTTGTGCAATTTCTGCTTGATAGGGTGTATATTGTGTATACCAAGAAGGATTCTCTAGTATATTTCTTTGTATAACGGGTGGAGTGATGGTGCCATAATAGCCCAATCCGATATAGCTCCTCCACCATTCATTTTCAGCAGCCAATTGACGAATGTGATTTAAGTAAGCATGTTCGGTCATTGCTTCTCCAACATCTATTGCTGTTTGTCTGCGGATACTTGGAGGAATCGTTTGATCCATCAATTCATCTAAAGATTCTGCGCCAATCTGCTCTAGCATCTCCGCTATTTCCTCCTCATTTGAGCCAATATGTCGCTCATAAAAAGCATCATCCGCCAGAAAAAGGTTTTTCATCATTATTTTCAATATTTTAATTTAAAGGATAGGACATTTTTTTGCCTCTATGCACGCTATTTTTTAGGCATAAAAGAAAAATAAACGTATTGTATCTTGTTTTAAATAAAGAGAAATGAGTATTGGCTTTATGCGCTACAAAAGTACTACAAAGATCATTAGTTTCTACTATTGATCGTAGAATAATGAATCACCAATAAACAAATAATGTCGGGTAAATGTTTGATTCATTTAACCTATTAGAAATTTACAGTTATTTTTGTTCCATCACTTATGACTTTCTATGAATAATTTCGTCAAAAAATCGTTAATATTTTCTCATAATCTTCAGGTTCTTGTAATTTTGAATAAAGATAAACAACACACTTGTTATTTTATTACCGCTCAATTAACTAAACTTATTCAAATCTACTTACTTGTAATGGTAGTATAGTTCATTTACTACCATCATTTGTAATATCTGTAAAAACAAATCGATGTCAAAAGTCTCATCTGCACCTCCCAAAAAGAAAAAATCATTTATTGGAAGGCTCTTTAAATTTTGTTTGTTTCTTGGTTTTCTAGGCATTATTGCATTACTTGGTTTTTACTTTGCAGTAAGACAAGGTATGTTTGGAGAATTACCCACTCGTGCAGAATTGAAAGCCATTAATAATCCAGTCGTTTCTAAACTATATTCTGAAGACAAGCAATTACTGGGTAAATTTTATTTTGAGAATCGATCTACTGTTCCTTATAAAAAAATATCGTCCTACATTATTACTGCCTTAGTTGCTACTGAGGATGCTCGTTTTTTTGATCATAAAGGTGTAGATACTCGTAGTTATTTTCGAGTATTGATTAAGACATTATTGATGCGAGATCGTAGTAGTGGTGGGGGAAGTACCATTTCTCAACAAATTATTAAGAATTTATACAAAAGGCAAAGTCATGGTCCTCTAACCATGCCAGTCAATAAAATTAAAGAAGCCATCGTAGCTGTTCGACTAGAAGATGTTTACTCTAAAGAGGATGTCATTGCGCTGTATTTAAATACCGTTCCTTTTGGAGAAAGATGTTTTGGTATTGGAGCTGCTTGTCAACGGTTTTTCAATAAGAAACCAAATGATGTTAATTTGGAGGAAGCTGCGACCCTTATTGGTATGCTAAAAGCTCCAACTGCTTATAGTCCTAGATTATATCCAGAGAAGTCTAAGACAAGGCGTAATACAGTTCTGAATCTAATGGCTAAAAAATACCCTACAATGCGTTCTACCATTGAGGATGCAAAGAAAAAACCTTTAGTTATAGACTATACGCTACGTAGTGAAAGTGAAGAATTAGCTCCTCATTTTAGAAATTATGTACGAGATTTTTTAAAGAAATGGAGTAAGGAAAATCCAAAGTCAGATGGTACGCATTGGAATGTTTTTACAGATGGATTAGAAATTCATACAACGATCAATAGTAAAATGCAGCGTTATGCAATAGATGCTGTCGCTAAACAAATGCAAGACTTACAGGGGAAATTAGTGGAACATTGGGCTGGTCGGCAACCTTTCTCAGATATTGCGCTTAGTAATGCTAAAAAAGCTTCTAATCGTTATAAAAGTATGAAAAAAGCAGGTAAATCGGATCGGGAAATAGATGCTAGTTTCCGTAAAAAGCAAAAAATGAAAGTCTTCGCTTGGAGTAAAGAAGGTTCTAAGGAAGTAGAAATGACTCCAATGGATTCGCTCAAATATTACCTTATGTTTTTAAATACAGGCTTTCTAGCAATGGAGCCTCAAAGTGGTGCTGTTAAAGCATGGGTGGGCAGTATTGATTATGATTATTTTAGGCATGATTATACTAGAGTAAATAGACAGGTCGGTTCTACCTTCAAACCGATTGTCTATGCTACAGCGGTATCAAAGGGAATTGAACCTTGTGATTACTATAAAAATGACCTACGTTCCTACACAGATCATCAAAACTGGACTCCTAGAAATGCTGGTGATTTATATGGTGGATTTCGTTCTTTAAAAGGAGCTTTGACAGAATCATTGAATACCATTACTGCTCAATTAATATTTGAAGCAGGTATTGAGGATGTCATTGAAACGGCTCGTGATTTGAGTATTGATGGTAATATTCCTGAGCTTCCTTCGATTGCTTTGGGTACTGCTGAGTTAACCCTTCAGGAGATGGTTCATGCTTATACTGCTTTTGCTAATGAGGGTAAAATGGTGGAAGAGCCTGTTTTTGTAAAGGAGATTAAGACTAGAGATGGGAAGGTGATTTACCGAGCACCACGTTATAATACCAAGCAAGCATTGGCTAGAGAGACGGGTATTATTATGAGAGAAATATTGGAAGGTGTTGTTGATAGTGGAACTGCTCGTCGTTTGGGCTGGATGTATGGTTTTACAGCTGAGTATGATCTAGGAGGTAAAACAGGTACGACTCAAAATCAAACAGATGGTTGGTTCATTGGTTTTACGCCTAAACTTGTTGCTGGTTCTTGGGTAGGTGCTGATAATCGAAATGTTCGATTTAGAAGCATTAGTTTGGGAGCTGGTTCTAGCATGGCTTTGCCAATTTGGGGTGATTTTATGTCTAAACTCCGAGAGGATAAAAATTTTAAATATTATGTGAATGCTAAATTCTCTCCTACTCCACCAATGATTGCGGAACGTTTGACTTGTCCGAATGCGGTGAATGATACGACTCGGTATTATCCACCTCCAGAACCTGATCCTTTTGATCCTTATGCGACAAATACGGAAGGGGATAATAATAGCACAAGTACTTATCCGCCTAGTGGGGGTGTTGGTACTAGTAGTGGAAGTACTACAAGTGGTGGACGTACTAGGGATGATATTGTGGTGAATCCACGTAAAAACCGTCCGCCTGTGGTAGATCCTATCAAGCAAAATCGTTCTGGTCGTAGTGGTGGGGTGAGTAGTACTAATGGTCGTCCCAGAATTAAAGCGCAACCTTCTCGTCCACTAACCAACCGCCCTTCTACCAAAGGTTCAGGGCTTCGTACTAATGAGCCGATTGAAACGGTTAAGAATCCTGCTCCTGTGAAGGTCAAAGCTAAGAAAAAGCGTAAACAGGATAAGAAAAATCGCAGAAAGGATAGAAAGAAGAATAAGAAAAAGAAAGGCTTTTTTGATGATCTTTTTGGGGAGTAA
>JAHDFT010000117.1 GCA_020628015.1 Bacteroidota bacterium | reverse complement strand
TTAATTAGATGTATTGGCTACTTTTTCAAGGGTGGGGGTTTGGGACAAGGTAAATACAAATGTTGTTCCTTGTTGATTTTTAGGAGAGATATACTTAATATGTCCGCCATGTAATTTGACTGCTTTTTCACATATTGCCAGCCCAATACCTGTTCCTTGCCGATCTTGATTGTTCAATCTCTGGAAGGGTAAAAATGCTTTATGCTGATAACTTTCATCCATACCTACGCCATTATCTTTTAAACTAAACTCCCAGATATAATTGGTTTGCTGTTGGCAGGAAATGGTAATACGTGGTGTTGCTTCTGATCTAAATTTGATTGAATTACTAATTAGATTTTGAAAGAGTTGGAGAATAGAAGATTTGCGAATAAATAAGGTAGGTAAAGGATTCTGAATAATAATTTCTGCATCATGTTCCCTAATAATATCCCGTAAATTAATTTCTACTAGGTTAATAACATCCTCAAGATGCACCTTTATAGGAGGAGTTCCCCGATCTCCAACCCTTGCATATTCTAGCAAATCTGAGATAACCATATGCATTTGTTTTACCCCAGTAACAATGAAGTCTATATACTCGTTAGCTTCATGATCTATTTTATTTTTATATCTGCGTTGAAGAAGTTGGGCAAAATTACTAATTGTTCGTAAGGGACTTTTTAAATCATGAGAAGCAATATAGGAAAACTGCTCCAATTCTTTATAGGAGTTTTCTAAAGCAGTAAGGTGAATCCGTAATTGTTCTGATTGTTCTTCAACAACTTTTTTTTGATCTGCCAACTCTTGAATAGTGGCATTTAAGACATTAGTTGCAATAGTTTTGTCTTTTATAGTTCGCTGAACCATAAATTCATACTTACGGATTCTCCTTTCCACTTTTTTACCAGCAGCAAGTAATTCTTTTTTTTGATCTGCTGTAAGTTCTGAATTATTGATAAGAGCTAATAACTCTTTAATTTCAGTCATCTGAAATTTCTTTTAATGTAACCAATGTAGCTGTAACGTTATGAAAATCACAAGAACCATTTTTAACTTTCCCAATTTCTCCATAACTAAAAAAACCTGTTAATGCTTGATCTGGCCAGTAGTCTGTAAGTCCCTTTAATTCATCTTCTAATAGTGGACCAAATGCAGAATGCCTAGCTTTACAAGAGATGAGTAATAAGGCATCCACATCAGGATGACTTTCTTTAAGGTGCCTAAATTCATCAACTGTTTCTTCTACAACTTCAAAACCAGCAGCAACACTAAATGTAAATTGCTCTCCTGTTTTCACACCTCCTGCTAAGATCAAAGCTTTTTCTTCTTCATTAACTGATAATGGAGAACGCATCACTTTATGACCAGCCTCTCTAAAAATTTGTAATGGATATTGTCCACTAAGTGTTTCTAGCTTGGTTCCTGTTTGTTCAATCGAAGTAGTATGAAAACCAAAATATCTAATGAATACATCCAAAGCAGGTTGGTTATTGATTTCATATAAAATATTGTCTTTTGCTTTGGTAATCGTATTGACAACACCAATACTTTCCCAGCCAGCAATTGCCATACCTTCTACCTGAATATGCTTTGTATTAATAATTAATGCAGTCAAACCATCTCCACATACCCAATTATTAGAAAAAACATAAGTACTAGTCATTTTGAGATCATCACCAGCCAAGCCTCCGTATAATGGAAGGTCTCTACCCACACCATCTTTAATACCAGCAACAACCTTTTCACCATCAGTACCTATACCACTAGCGAATACAATAATGGCAGGTTCTTCAAAAACTGAAGTACTATAAGTCCCAATTTCATGGGCAATTTGATAGCTTGTTTTATCTGCTGTTTCTTTATTACAAATTTGATAATAGCTTTTAGGCATATCTAGTAATAAAATAGTGATGACACCATCACTAATTTCATCATCTTTAAAAGAGCCTGCACTAGAGCAACCAATGAGGTCTATAGCATATTGATCAAATAGTTGACTGAGATGTGTTAAATCATAATTAACAGAAACAAAAGCAATAGCTATAGTTGCTTTGAATTTGCTAGATAAGGGGTCTGTGAGTTTTTGATGGAGTTCTTCTATAGAGGTGAGTTGGAATGAGTGACTTTGCATAATATTATCTAGATTTGGTGATATTGATTTTAATTAAAATATGAAAATTAATAGTTATTCATTGCTGTAATAAAACAAAAATGATACCATAAAGAAAGGTAAGTAAGGGATTAAATATAAAGTCTGCCCAAATAAGGAGTTATTATTTTATTATTTAGTCTTGCTGTAGGCTATGTGATATTTTTAATGATTACTAAAAGAGAATAGAATGTGTAAATAATTGTTTTTTATATATTTGTATATTGTGTTTGTTTTTTATTCATTGCTGTATGAAAAAAAGTCAATATAATGAATGTAGTGTGAGTTAGTTGTTTTATATTTTGTTGAGGATATAATATTTTTAAAAAAATCTAATTGTTAGATGAGTGTGTGAGTAGATGAAATAGACTGTTTAGTAGGAAGTATAAAAAATGCGGATATGTATATAACATATCCGCATGAATTATGAATGTTTATTTAGCTGATGATTGTATGTGATGGAATAAACAACTTAAACCATTGCCTAATTATTTTAATCCATCACCAAGTACCAAGTAAAGTTATTTAACAAATTTAGTCGTCACTACACCACCTTCTCCTTGTACATTAACAACGTATATACCGTGTGGTAAATTAGCTACGTCTAATTCGATCTCATTAGAACCTGGTAATAATTCCGCATCTACTTGATAGACCAGTTTTCCAGTAAGGTCATAGATGTTGATACTTGCTGTCTCTTCAAGATTGGTGTGCAAACTAATGATTCCAATATCTTTTACTGGAATTGGATGGAAACTTTGAATCAATAATTCTGCCTCCATCATATTTTTAAGTTCATAAATAATATCATCAGTTTTACCCAAATCATCTCCATTTGTTGCTAATAATCCACAATCATTGGTGACATTGACCTTTAATATAAAACGATCTCTATTGCCATAAATATCCTTACCTTGCACATAGAGTACATCCTGACCAGTAAAAGAAGGTAGGGAAGTATAGTTTATACAGCCATTTTCGTCAATATCTATTCGGTTATTATATCTTGACACAATAGCATTGATATAATAATCATCTTCCAAATTACAGAAAGTAGGACATACCTGAATCATTTCTCCTGGATTGGTACAAACTGTTTCAATCGAAGAACAACTACCAGCAAGAATTTCGATAGTAACTATTGCTTCATCACAATTGCCATTCTCATCACAAATTTGATAACTGAAATTATCTATGCCAGTATAGGTCATTGGAGCAATATACTCAAAGATGCCATTGACAAATACAATATCAGCACCAATTAATGATGGATTGAAGGCAGAAACGATGAGCGAATCTCCGTCAGGATCACTATCATTAACCAAAGCATCAATAATCAGTGTTTCACCATGCTTGATAATAAAACGGTCGTCTACTGCAATAGGAGCTAAGTTCGGATTACAATCTTCTACTTGAAGGATCACATAGACAGAAGCACAATCTAAATCATCACAAGCAGTAATGGTAATCATTTCTCTACCTGTAAAAGTTGGTAGCGGTGTATATTGCACACAACCCTCATTAATATTGACCGATCCGTTAAAGTCTGTAGTAACATCCATCACTTCATAACCTTCCTGCAAACAAAAATCTGGACAGAAGGTAACTGTTTGTCCCAATTCGGTACATAATGAATAAGAAGTAGGATATTCACACTCTGTTTGACATTCGCCTCTAGTCCAGCGAGTGATACCGTTATCTCTTGCTTGACAAGCATTGACATAAGTAATATCATTACAACCACAAACAGGCTTATAAACGCTATTGCAATTATCAGTCAAATCTTCTAGCATTTCTTCTTCGCAATCTGCTATACGCATACATTCTAATACACCATTAATATCACTAAATACAATACGCAAACCAATTTCTGGCTCAATCTTAAAGGTATTAAAGTCTTCTGTCGTTAGAATAAATTTAGATTTGTCCCAACCATAGATATAGTAGTACCCTTGTGTGATATTTTGTCTTAAATAACCAATACGATCTCCTTCACAAAAAGCAACTTCTCCAGATGCAACTGGAGGTTCTTCACCACCACCATTATTGGCCAAACATTCATTAACCGTCACTTCATAATAACGATAGATAGGTTTCCACCATTCATTACTACCAAAGTTATACGTTTCTAGGCGATAAATAGTCGTTTCCGTAGGAGTAGCCATAGGATAAGCACAATCTGTACAAGATAAACCAGTAGCTGGTGTCCAAGTATATTGATCACCAGTAAACATATCTGGAATTGGAAATGCTACTATTGGAATCGAATCTGCTGGTGGAGTCACTAGATAGGTACTATCTCCAGCACAAATGGTCAAAGTATCTGTAGGTAAGCAAGCACCAGCTGTAAAATCATGCATACGATTACAATGGGCTAGGCAAGCATTATCATAAATCAAACCATTGGCACCACAAACAGGATCATAGTCGCTTGGACAGTCACAATCAGCTGCTTTACTCCAAACAGTTGTACCGCCATTACTTAAATAAGCGAAACATTCAGGAGGAGTAGCTAGACCAATATAGCAAATTTCTTCTCCCTGACAATTGTAAATAGAGGAAGCAGGATCAACAGCAATACCTGGGTTGCCACCAGTTAAACAGTCAAAATCATATCCATGACTAAAATAATAGGCTCCTTGATATTCATATTGTTGAATACTATTAATGCAACTATTACCTGCATTAGCTTCTGCAATTAAATCCGCCATCCACTCCAAATCTGTAGTCGGATCAGTAAATAGACATGGTGGTTCACAAAGTGTAGTATCGGTTATAATTTGATAATACTCATAAACTGGTTTCCACCATTCATCCGCAGTAAAATCGTAAGTTTGTAATCGGTAAATCATACCATCTTCAGCGTCGATCACCTTTGCATAGTGACAATTTTCACAAGATAGACCAGTCGAAGGCGACCAAGTAAAAGGTTCTCCTTCAAAACCAGGTGGTACAGGTCCATCTTCCAACATGCCTTCTTCATTATAAGGGGCAATAATATAACTGCTATCATTTGGACAAATATATACTGTATCTATATGACAAATACCAGGCGTATAATCATGGATATAAGCGCAATTAGCTAAACAAGCATTATCATAAGTAAAGCCATTGGCACCACAAACAGGATCATAAGTTGTTGGACAATCACAATCCATAGCTCTTGTCCATATATTGAAAGAAGTATCTGCTTGCATTTGTAATTCGTAACAAAGCGAATCAGTAAAAAAGCCTGTATAACATACCTCATTTCCTTGACAATCATAAATAGGATAACCATAATCAACAGCAATAAGTGGATTGCCATCAATTACACATGCTTCAATAGGGTAGGGGATAAAGTAAATCTGCCCGCCACTATTCATTTGATTGATAGAACCAATACAGTTATTACCTTCATTAGAGGTCGCAATTATATCTGCTAACCAAGGTAGGTCAACAATTGGATCTGCAAAATTACAGCAAGCACCTTCTGACCAAGATAATAAACCTGCAACACGAGCAGAACAAGAATTAGGATAGGTTTGACCATCACAACCACAAACAGGGACATAATCTGTTGTACACATAATCGTATTGCTAATGTAACAGCTATCTATACAAGTATCTAAGATTGGAAGAGCTGGACCATTACTTTCTTCACAATTAGCTCTTGTCCATACCAAACGGATATTTTCTAAGTCTTCAAAAGAACGATTCTGAGCAGAACATAAGAATTCAGGAGGACTAAATCCACCATCATTACAAAGAAAGTCACCCTCACAATTTCTAACAACACCAGCAGGCTGGTCTGCAATTTCTGGATTTTCTGCATAAGCAATATAAAACAAACTTTGACCATCCTCTTTAAATTCATAAATAGAACATACATTTTCTTGCTCGCCTAGTTGCTGCATCCAAGCCAATTCAAACATTGGATCCATGATGCTACCACAAGTCAAACATGGATCTACTTCTTCTTTTGGACAAGGCCCTTTTTTCCAAGAAATCAAGCCTGATCTTCTCGCTTGACACATATTGGCATAAGTGAAATTATCACAGCCACATACTGGTGCAATTGTATTCTCACAATAATCAGTAGGTGACATATAGCAAGAGTCAACACATGTTTCCAATGGTAGTTGATTATCCACCAATCCTTTTTGTAGATGTAGCTCAAAATCTACAATATCCATACAACTAGGATTGATCCACAAAGGTTTGAAATCACTGGCATTGAGAAAGTCTATATTTTGAAAACTACATTGACTTTCTGGATAAGTATAGCCCCCATCTGTACAAACCGCATTTCCTTCACAATCCAAAACCCCTCCTTTAGGAAGATCTGGAAAATAGCTAATCGGAATATTGGTAATGTAGAAATAAGTTTCTCCCTCATGGCTGAATTGATAAATGCCACAAACACGTTCTTCCTCACAATAATCTGTTAAGAAATCTAGTGTTAAGAGTGGGTCTTCAATAGTGCCATCACAAGCCAAACAAGGATCAACAGCCATTGGACAAGCTCCTGTAGTCCATTCTGAAATACCTTGTTTACTAGCTTCGCACTCATTCATATAAGTAACATCATCACAACCACATACAGGCTCATAAAAAGGTGGGCAGGTAATTGCTGGTTGCATCAAACAAGGGTTTTGGCATTCTGAATAGAGATTGTTAGGATAGAATAATGAATTACAATTTTCTCTTTCCCAAACCAAGGTACCCATACCTATAGAATCTGGATGCATATCACCAAAAAGACAATTACCAGTTATACCGCCATTAGTATAACTCAAACAGAGTGTTTCACCTGCACAATCAAACAATCCTCCGATAGGCATATCTTCTATAAAAGGATCGTAATCTTTATAACTAATATAGAAAAGATTTTCGCCATCGTTGTCATATTTATAAATGGCGCAAGCAAGTGTTCCCTCAACCATACTGGCCATCCATTCCAATTCTGTAATTGGATCGGCAATAGAGTCACAAACATCACATTGTTGAGGAACAACAATATCTTCACAAGCTCCTTCATACCAAGAAGTTAAGCCCATGCTTCTGGCATAACAGGCATTGGTATAGGTTTGTAAATCACATCCACAAACAGGTACATAGGCAAGTGGACATTCTGCTCCAGAACTCATATAGCAAGAATCAACACAAGCTGTACTTTCAATATTGGATGGGGTAAAAAAGGCATTACAATCTGGTTTTGCCCAAATTAATTTACCCATATCTAGTGAATCGGCAAATAGGCCTTGAAAGGCACATTGCGCCTCTGCTACGGAATATCCTCCCATTATACATAGGCTGTTTCCGAAACAGTCGTAAAAGCCGCCCGAAGGTAGATCAGCAACAAAAGGGCTTCCTGTCATGCTTACAAAAAATAGTGTCGTACTATCTGTATCATATTGATAAATAGAACAGGAATAATTAGCAGCCATTAGATCACTAATCCAAGGTAGTTCAGTTACTGGGTCGGCAATGGTATCACAGGAAAGACAATCTCCTGCAAAAGCCGTTGTTGTATTAAAATTTATTAGGAAAGTACAACAAAGGCAAATGAGTATTAATAGTCGATGAAGGTGGTACATAATCACATTTTTTTTAATTCCTTATTTAATAACATATTTACTCCCGCTATTCATTTAGCACAAACCATGCCAACGGAAAAGGAATTAAAAATCTGATTATTTATTTATTGTTTTTTATTTATTTTGTATTTGATTTTATTTTAGTGTGTTATATTTTGTAATTGTTTATAATTAAATAAAGTCGTCAATTGAAGGATAAGCTAATATGGTGGGAAATTATTTTAATTTATTATAGCATTACAAAGGTAAAAAGTATTTGAGACATTTGAAAGGCCTTGATTTGATATTTTTTTAAATATTTAATAGCTTGGTCATTAATAGGCAAGTTATGAAACCTCCTAAATTAAATTTACGTAGGTGCCTGTTTGATAAGTGGACTTATGGACAAGTGTACAGAAAAATACAGGGTATGTATTAGTAAAAAGTACACCAGTTGGGAGTAGGTTTATACTAAAAAAGACCTGTCTTGAGCAATTAATTGATTTGCCCAAAAACAGGTCTCTTTTTAGAAAATTGTATGATTTGGATTAATAACAAATAAAAATAAATTCCTGATTTGATTGATCAACCAAAATCGAAATTTACTTTTGACTGTTCCTTAAACAAAGAATGATTCAAACTAAGGAAATTTAGCCCATTTCACCTACCTAATAAATATTGAGATATGTAGGTGTAGATGTATTCCATAGTTTATTGGTTGGCTAGTAGAATTAAGCTAACCTAACCTTTAGGAACAGTAAAAAAATAAATTTTATTTTGATTGATAAATTTGGCCCTGTACTTCGTTAAAAAGCCTCGCCAATGCCTTGCATTGCCTATGTTTTTTGCCTCGTCTAGTGCCAAATTTCCCTAATCAAAACTAGTACTTAGTTTTCACTTGTTCCTTATCGTTTTTGTACTTATTATTTTTGAAAGTGGTGTGAATGAAGATAGGTGAGATTATACTAATCCCAACTTAAATCCTCATCTTCCTCTATTGTTGAGTCTACTTCTGTATTGTCATTATTAGAGCTTGCTTCCTCTTCCTGACCTTCTTCTCCTCCAGTGTGTTGATAATCCTCATCATATTGTCGAGAATACATATCAAAGTCATAATCTGGCATCAATTCCGTTTTTACATAATTGATGGTTTCTTCCAGAGCTGCGATAAACTTATTGAAATCCTCTTTGTAGATATGCAATTTATGTCGCTCATATCCATTATTATCAAACCGGCGCTTACTTTCGGTAATCGTCAGGAAGTAATCATTGGAGCGGGTAGTTCGCACATCAAAAAAATAAGTCCTTCTTTTACCTGCTCTCACTCGCTTTGAGTAAACTCCATTGTTAAACTTATTATCCTGCACTTCTGAAACTTTAGTTGATGAAAAAATACTAGTAATTGAAACAAAAAATAAGTCTCTTTGTAGTTATATTATATAAGAAGACTTTGATTCTTGAACTATTACTAGGAATTGTAATAAAATAAATGTTTTATATTGTAAACTTTATTGCTTTTAGATGTTATTTGTTTACAAAAATAATACATAATTTAGCACTATGACCTATTTTATATTTTATTAACCACTAAAAATAATAGAGCTAAAAATAACATTGATTTTATCACTATTCCTAAGCCACTTGAACAGTTAACTTAAAGATAGTTTTTTGCAAAAGTATGGCATTATTCTATAAATAAAAAACTAGAAGACATTTTTTTTATCTTCAGCATGTTGTTTTTGGAATAAATCGTAATAAATTCCCCTTTGTTTGAGTAAAGACTCATGTGTGCCACTTTCTGCGAGGCGACCATCTTCTAAAACAATGATTTTGTCAAATTGTATTAAGGAGAAAATACGGTGGGTAATAATGATGGCTGTCCGATCTTTTAGAAAATGATTGAGCATGTGAATGATCTTTTGCTCTGTTTCGGCATCAACAGCAGATAAGCAGTCGTCTAAAAGTAAGACCTGTGGATCTTTGATGAGTGCTCTAGCTATAGAAATACGCTGCTTTTGACCACCAGAAAGTGTAACACCTCTTTCGCCAACAATGGTTTGGAATTTTTCAGGAAATTGCTGTATATCTTGTAAAACGGCAGCTTGTTCAGTAACTTGCTCTATTTGGGATAATGTAGCAGTCTCTTGACCAAATCGGATATTATTCTCAATGGTGTCCGAAAACAAAAATACATCTTGCGGTACATAACCGATTTGCTGTCGAAGGGCATTTAAATTGAGTTGATTGACCACTTGCCCATCAAATAAAATCTGCCCACTACTTGCATCATACTTTCTAACCAATAGATCAGCAATAGTTGATTTACCGCATCCTGTACGGCCAATAATGGCCATTTTTTCACCAGCTTTTAATTCAAAAGAAATATTTTTCAGGGCATGAATACCTGTATCAGGATAAATGAAATCTACATTGTTAAAAGCAATCGCCCCTTTAAGTTGGACAGAGTCCTGAGTCGGAGAAGTGATACTAGGCTGCGTTTGTAGAAATTCATTGATGCGTTTTTGAGAGGCCGATGCCCTTTGAATAATCGAAGCAATCCAACCAATCGAGGTTACTGGCCAGGTCAACATATTGACATATATAATAAATTCAGCAATATTCCCAGAAGTAATTTGACCCGCAATCACTTGTTGCCCCCCTACATATATGGTCAATAAAGTACTAGCTCCAATTAAAGAAAGCATCAAAGGAAAGAATGCGGCTTGTACACGGACTAAATTCAAGGATTTTTCTTTATAATCCTCACATTCTTTATCAAAAAAATGACTAGTAGAGCGTTCTTGGGCATAAGCCTTGAGCACCCGAATACCAGAAAAGGATTCCTGTGCCACATTGGTCAACTCTGATAACTGTTCCTGAATGATTTTACTGCGTTTATTGATCAGATTATTGACATAATAGATAGAAAGAGATAAAAAGGGTAGGGGGATTAGAACATAAAAAGTGAGGGTGCTATTGATGGTAAACATGGTAGTAATAAGAATGAGCAATAGCGTCGTTAGATTGATGCCATACATGATCGTAGGCCCTGCATACATTCTAACTTGTGAAACATCCTCCGTTATTCGAGACATCATATCACCAGTACGATGCGTTTTATAGAAAGCAGTACTTAATTTTTGATAATGGGCATATATTTCATTGCGAAGATCGTATTCAATATGTCGAGACATCACAATAATGGTCTGACGCATAAGAAACATAAAAAATGCCTTTATAATAGCCAATCCCAATACAGCTAAACCAAAAAGAAGTAAAGCCCCATTAAATATTTGATAGAAGGAGAGCTGTAAATCGAAACCAGAGAAGAGTTGATAGTAAGTGATATTGTCCTTTACCAAATCAAATGCATGACGAATCACTTGTGGAGGAAGAACACCGAATATATTGGAGAGCGTTACAAACAGCATTCCCAATAGTAGTAACCATTTGTGTTTCCAAAAGTATTTATTAATATGCCGAAGTGGATGCATGTATTAAGTGATTTGCAGCAATTGCATTGAAGGGAAAATATTGATCTGTTATAGTGATGGATTAGAAATAAAATCTATTTCGTCCGAATTATTTCTAATCCATCACTTATGAACAAAGCAACAATTTGAAATAACACCCTGACAACAAGATTTGTTCAATGCTATTTAGCTAGGTTAAAATTTGAAATAATGACTTTTTTATCTCAAAAAATCACTACCTTTGCGCCGTTTTTAAAAGCATGAAAATACGCACAAAATAACAGATAAAAAGCAAAGACTATGGGATTAAAATGTGGTATTGTAGGTTTGCCCAATGTAGGAAAATCAACACTTTTCAACTGTTTGTCTAATGCAGGCGCATTGGCAGCCAATTATCCATTTGCAACGATTGAGCCGAATATCGGTGTGGTGAATGTGCCAGATGATCGTTTGGGACAATTGGCCAAATTAGTCAACCCCAAAAAGATCATTCCTACAACAGTAGAGATTGTTGATATTGCTGGTTTGGTAGCAGGAGCTAGTAAGGGAGAAGGATTGGGGAATCAATTTTTGGGCAACATTAGAGATACGGATGCCATTGTGCATGTGGTGCGTTGTTTTGAGGATGGTAATGTGGTGCATGTGAATGGAGATGTAGACCCAGTTAGAGATAAAGAAATCATTGATATAGAATTACAATTGAAAGACTTGGAATCTGTAGAAAAAAAGATACAGAAATACCAAAAGATGAGTAAGGGTAATGATAAGGAAGCCAAGAAAGGACTAGAGGTTTTAGCTGTTTATAAAGAACATCTCGAAGCAGGAAAATCTGCTCGAACAGCTCCTGTAGAGGAAGAAGAACAACGTTTTATCCATGATCTACAATTGCTAACCGTAAAACCTATATTATATGTCTGTAATGTGGATGAGGATAGTGTAGTAGATGGGAATGAGCATACAAAGGCCTTGAAAGAGGCGGTGAAAGATGAAAATGCAGGGGTTTTAGTGATTAGTGCGGCTATGGAAGCGGATATAGCACAATTAGAAACTTTTGAGGAACGACAGGAATTCTTGGAAATGATGGGGTTAACAGAGCCTGGTATCAATAAACTCATCACAGCCTGCTACAAATTATTAGAACTTATCACCTACTTTACGGCTGGTGAAAAAGAGGTAAGAGCGTGGACAATTACCGAAGGAACAAAAGCTCCTGGTGCCGCAGGAGTTATTCACACCGATTTTGAGAAAGGCTTCATCCGAGCAGAGGTTATTAAATTGGCAGATTATATCTCACTAGGATCAGAGAAGGCAGTCAAAGAGGCTGGTAAAATGAATGTGGAAGGTAAGGAGTATATTGTTGAAGATGGTGATGTAATGCATTTTAGATTTAATGTATAGTAAGTAGGAGTGCTACTTTGAAATGAAATAATATGAGTGCATGACATATTTGGGGGAAGGTTTAATCCTTATTATGAAGGTCTTATAC
>JAHDFT010000116.1:9844-12711 GCA_020628015.1 Bacteroidota bacterium | reverse complement strand
AAGTACAGCCTTTCACATAGACAAGGGATTATAATTTTACATCATTTAATTATTTCAACTTGAACTTGATAGGAAGCGTAAAGGCTACTTTTACAGTTTTTCCTCTTTGCTCTCCTGGATCCCACTTAGGCATTTTTTTCACTACTCTAAGTGCTTCCTCATCACATCCAGCTCCTCCTCCAGGAAGTCCCCTTTGGATTTGCGCTGCTGCGATTGTCCCATCTTCCAAGACCACGAAACCAACATAAACGGTTCCCTCGATACCGTTTTCTCTCGCCATTGCTGGGTATTTGATATTTTTCTTCAAAAACTTGAAGAGTTTTTTATCTCCACCAGGGAATTGAGGCATTTTTTCCACAATCTTGAAGATTTCTGGTTCTTCTGGTTCTGGTTCTTCCTCAATGACCTCTTCAATTTCTTCTTCGATCTCTTCCTCAATTTCTTCCACAGGCTCTGGCTCTGGTTCTGGCTCAGGTGGCGGCGGTGGTGGTGGTGGCGGCGGCGGCGGTGGCGGTGGTGGTGGCGGTGGTGCCTCCTTCTTAACCGGCTTTGGCGGTGGTGGTGGCGGCGGTGGCGGTGGTGGCTTAGGTTTTGGCGGTGGTGGAGGCGGTTTATCCTCTACAACCGTTTCTTCTTCAGCTTCCACTTCAATGATTTCTGGTTCCTCCTCAATAATTTCTTCATCCTCTACGATCTCCAACTTAGGAGGTGGCGGTGGCGGCGGCGGTGGCGGTGGTTTTTGAATACTAGGAGGAGGTAATTCTTCAATTTCCTCGATGTCTTCAAAAACATATTCTACTACAACTTCCTCTTGTTTTTCTGTCCAATTGAATGCACTTAATATAGTACCAAGAGAAATCGCTAGACCAGTAAGGAAGAAAGGAAGCCCAAACTTGTAGGTGTTGACCTCTGGATATTTCTTCACATAATACTTGCCCTTGTTTTTTTCCTCATTAGCTTTAATAACAGCATCCGTTGAACGGGCAGCAAAAAGCAGGTTGTAGAGAATTAATGCCAACAGGGTTCCACCACATAAGATTGCTAAAAACATTAAGTTGTTTAGGAATCCAATAACTGCTAATATTCCCAGAATTGCGAATAGGAACAGATTACTTAATTTGAATGAACCCATACATTAAGTTTATCTTGTGTGAAATAATAAATTACGATACCCACCAAACCACCTACTATATTAGCAAAAATATCGCTAAATTCAAAATATCGGTGGGGAAAAAATGCCCATTGCATCCATTCCATCAAAAAACCGTAGGCTACAGCACCTATGAATGCAATTTTTAATTGGTGATCCTTAAATATAGATGCTTCTTTCAATCTTATAATAATTAATATTGTCAGAATACCGTAAAAAAAAGCATGTCCCAATTTATCTATACCAATTAAAGGAGGTGAGGGGATTTGTGGGGCGTTACCAGTTGATAGATAAAGGATTATAATCATCCACAACCAGAGGAGATATTTTGTGAAGAAAGATTTCATAAAATGTGCATCAACTCAATAAATGCTGACTGTGACTTATTCGCCAAGATGGTCTTTATAAGCTTCAGCAGACATTAAATCACTTAGTTGAGCAGTATCTGTTAAACGTATTTTAATCATCCATGCATCACCATAAGGGTCTTGATTGACCAGTTCAGGTTGCTCTTCAAGACGATCATTAAGTTCAATAACAGTTCCTGATACAGGCATGAACAAATCAGATACGGTTTTGACAGCTTCTATTGTGCCAAAGACCTCTCCTTCATCTAATGTTTCGTCAAGAGATTCGATTTCTACATATACAATATCACCCAATTCTCTTTGTGCATAATGGGTGATACCTATAGTACCAATATCTCCTTCAACTAGAAGCCACTCATGATCTTTACTGTAAAGTAACTTTTCTGGAATCTGCATAATCGAAAGTTTATGATGCAATATAGGATTTTCTTTTTAAAAAAATAAAGTAACAGAGATAAAATCATCTTATACATTAACAACAATTGATCTGGCAGCAAGTCGTGATAATTACTACAAGAGAAAATAACCGATCCATACAATCAAATGCATACAAATATTGGTATAAGCACCTGCAATAACATCATCCATCATAATGCCCATACCTCCTTTTAATTCTCGATCTGCCCAACCTACATGGAAAGGCTTTTTGATATCAAAAAAGCGGAATAGGGCAAAGGCGATGAGGAGGTAATACCAAGTAAAAGGGATCAGCAATAAACTGATCCACATCCCTACGATTTCATCAATGACTATCCATTTAGGATCTTTGTCTGTTTCGGTGGCAATTAATTCATTGGAAATATAAATGCCGCCTAGCAAAGTCACTAGAATAAGTAGACTAAACAGGAAGATGCCAAGTGGTGTATAACTGAATAGTGCTGGAACCAGTTGATGTAAAATCCATAGTAGAATAAGGCCAAAGATACTGCCAAATGTGCCAGGTGCAGCAGGTGCAAATCCTGCACCAAAGCCAGCCGCAATATAGCGGAAAAATGCTTGTTTATTTTGGGGCATATCGGTTAGATTTAGTATAAGAAACAAGTGAAAAATAAATGTATCAATTGATCAATCAAAATGCTACAGCTATTTTTTTGACTGTTCCCCAAAAGACTAGTGATAAAAGTCCTAAGCCTTTAACAATCTTGCTTTAAAATTGTACAGGTCGCTCCTATAAAGCTCTCAGTATTAGCTCCATAGGAGCCTTACTGTTTGTAGAAGAGTAAACAACCAAGCTATTTAATAAGCTCCATCGGAGCGACCTGTCAAGTTTCAGGGTAGTCAATAAAAATTGTCAAGAACTTAGGACTTTAATTACTAGGCTAATAAAAAAAGGTTATTGTTTTATCATT